>JAQIBQ010000431.1 GCA_027859005.1 Prolixibacteraceae bacterium
GTTAACATAAATAAAAGCTGTATTTCCTAAACTTTTGATAAGACTTTTTGTTTAGGATTTCGAGTATACGTCTCAAAACATGAAGTAATTAGTTAAAACAATAAAACCAAAAGCAATAATTATATGGTATTCGATCTTGACCTAATCAAAAATGTATACAAAGGGTACAAAACCAAAGTTGATGCAGCTAGAAATAAGCTGAACAAACCACTTACCCTCACCGAAAAAATTCTTTATGCGCATTTACATCAAACAACACCACTGAATAATTTTAACCGAGGTGCCGATTATGTAAACTTTACTCCCGATAGAGTTGCCATGCAAGACGCTACGGCCCAAATGGCTTTATTACAATTCATGCAAGCAGGTAAAAGCAAAGTAGCCGTACCTTCAACCGTTCATGCCGATCATTTAATTCAAGCAAGAATTGGTGCAGACAAAGACCTTCAAGAAGCAATAAATAAGAATAATGAAGTTTACAACTTCCTCGAGTCAGTGTCAGACAAATACGGAATCGGTTTCTGGAAACCGGGTGCAGGCATTATTCATCAGGTAGTATTAGAAAACTATGCCTTCCCGGGTGGAATGATGATTGGTACCGACTCGCATACCGTTAATGCAGGTGGCTTAGGTATGATAGCAATAGGTGTTGGCGGTGCCGATGCTGTTGATGTAATGGCCGGAATGGCATGGGAATTGAAAATGCCTAAACTAATTGGAGTTAAACTAATTGGAAAACTAAACGGATGGACTGCTCCAAAAGATATAATTTTAAAAGTTGCTGGAATTCTTACTGTAAAAGGTGGAACAGGAGCTGTTGTTGAATATTTTGGCGATGGTGCAGAATCTTTATCGTGTACGGGTAAAGGAACAATTTGTAATATGGGAGCCGAAATTGGTGCAACAACTTCAACCTTTGGATACGACGATTCTATGCGACGTTATTTAGTGGCTACCGGTCGACAAGAAGTTGTTGATAGCGCTAACGAAGTTGCTGAATACTTAACAGGCGATCCTGAAGTCTATGCAAATCCTGAACAATATTTCGATCAGGTAATTGAAATAAACTTATCGGAATTAGAACCACATGTAAATGGCCCCTTCACACCCGATAGAGCCACTCCTGTATCTCGAATGCGTGCCGAAGCTGAAAAGAACGGTTGGCCTTTGAAAATAGATTGGGGCTTAATTGGATCGTGTACAAATTCATCGTACGAAGACATTAGCCGCGCAGCTTCGATAGCAGAACAAGCCATTTTAAAAGGCTTAACTCCTAAAGCTAAATTTGGCATTAACCCTGGTTCTGAACAAGTACGTTTCACCATTGCTCGCGATGGTTTTGTTGAAACATTTGAAAAATTAGGAGCAAAAATATTCACCAATGCTTGTGGACCATGTATTGGACAATGGGATCGTGATGGTTCTGAAAAAGGAGAAGTAAATTCAATTATTCACTCATTCAATCGAAACTTCTCAAAACGAGCCGATGGTAATCCAAATACGCATGCATTTGTGGCTTCACCTGAAATGGTAGCAGCCGTTGCAATTGCTGGCGACTTAGGATTCAACCCAATTACCGACACACTTACAAATGCCAACGGAGAGAAAGTTAAGTTGAATCCTCCAACCGGATGGGAATTGCCTCCAAAAGGATTCGATGTTGAAGATGCAGGTTACCTTGCTCCTTCAGCAGATGGATCAGGCATTAACGTTGTTGTAAAACCCGATTCTGAAAGATTACAACTATTAAGTCCTTTCGAAGCTTGGAATGGTGAAAACATTACGGGTGCTAGACTACTTATCAAAACAAAAGGCAAATGTACAACCGACCATATTTCAATGGCTGGGCCATGGCTACGTTATCGTGGACACCTCGACAATATTTCAAACAACTGTTTGATTGGGGCTGTAAACGCATTTTCAGAGGAAACCAATAAAGTGAAAAGTCAATTGACAGGACAAACCGGTGAAGTTCCACTTATTCAGCGTTCTTATAAGGCTGTTGGAATCCCAACAATTGTGGTTGGTGATCACAATTATGGCGAAGGTTCTTCGCGTGAGCATGCTGCAATGGAACCTCGATTCCTTGGGGTTAAAGCAGTTATTGTAAAGTCATTTGCTCGTATTCACGAAACCAATTTGAAAAAACAAGGAATGTTGGGTTTAACATTCAACACTGAAAGTGATTACGACAAAATTAAAGAAGACGACACCTTCAACTTTCTTAATTTGAATGAATTTGCACCTAGCAAATCTATTGAATTAGAAATTGTGCATTCCGATGGTTCAACGGAAATAATTACAGTAAACCACACCTATAACGAACAACAAATCGAGTGGTTTAAAGCAGGATCGGCATTAAATTTAATTAAAAAAGAGAACCAAAAATAAAGAATAAACCAATGGACAAAATTAAAGTAATTAACCCTGTTGTAGAGTTAGACGGAGATGAAATGACCCGAGTAATTTGGTCATTTATTAAGGAGAAATTAATCCTACCTTATTTAGATATCGATATCAAGTATTATGATTTAGGAATAGAGAAACGCGAAGAAACAAACGATCAAATTACAATTGATAGTGCCAATGCCATTAAGAAATATGGTGTAGGTATTAAATGTGCTACAATTACACCTGATGAGGCACGCGTTGAAGAGTTCGATTTAAAAGAAATGTGGAGATCGCCTAATGGTACTATCCGTAATATACTTGGAGGTACCGTTTTTCGTGAGCCTATCTTAATCAATAATATTCCAAGGTTAGTTCCAGGCTGGACAAAACCAATTTGCATTGGACGTCATGCCTTTGGTGATCAGTATCGTGCTACCGATTTTCTTGCAAAAGGAAAAGGTAAACTAACCATTACTTTCACACCAGAAGATGGTAGTGAAGTACAAAGTTACGACGTATACGATTTTGAAGGCGATGGAATTGCAATGGCTATGTACAATACCGATGAATCGATCATAGGATTTGCACGTTCGTGCATGAACCAATCGTTGAAAAAAGGCTGGCCATTATACCTGAGTACTAAGAATACAATTCTAAAAAAATACGATGGACGTTTCAAAGATATTTTCCAAGATATTTTCGATGCTGAATTTAAAGAACAATTCGACGCTGCAGGAATCACCTACGAACATCGTTTAATCGACGACATGGTAGCAGCAGCAATGAAGTGGGAAGGCGGATATGTTTGGGCCTGTAAAAACTACGATGGCGATGTACAGTCAGATACCGTAGCACAAGGTTTTGGATCGTTGGGATTAATGACATCAGTTCTAATTACTCCCGATGGAAAAACAATGGAAGCCGAAGCTGCACATGGAACAGTAACTCGCCATTTCCGTCAGCACCAACAAGGAAAACCAACGTCAACCAATCCTATTGCATCAATTTGTGCTTGGACACGTGGATTGGCTTTCCGTGGCAAATTAGATGAAACACCAAAATTAATAAGCTTGGCCGAAACATTGGAGCAAGTTTGCATCGAAACTGTTGAGAATGGCCAAATGACAAAAGATCTTGCTTTAATTATTCATGGCAAAGAACTTAAAGAAGAACATTACTTAACTACCGAGCAATTTTTAGAAGCATTAGATCAGAATTTAAATAAGAAACTAAACTGAAAAAGAAATAATTCACAAAACCCAAAATAAGAAAAACAGTTAAAAATAAGAATGTCAGAAAAAATAACTTTAGTAAACGGAAAATTAAATGTACCCAACAAAGTAATCATCCCATTTATTGAGGGTGATGGAATTGGAAAAGACATTACCGAACCAACTCAGAAAATTGTTGATGCTGCCGTTGAAAAATCATACGGAAGTAAACGTAAAATTGATTGGTACGAGGTACTTGCGGGTGAAAAATCGTTCAAGCAAAATGGTGAATGGCTTCCACAAGCAACACTCGATGCATTTTCTGAATACATTGTAGGAATTAAAGGACCACTTACTACTCCTATTGGTGGTGGAATCCGATCGCTCAATGTTGCATTGCGACAAACCCTCGACTTGTACGTATGTTTACGACCAATTCGTTGGTTCAAAGGAGTTCCTTCACCTGTAAGGTATCCATCAAGAGTTGATATGCATATTTTCCGAGAAAATACTGAAGATATTTATGCCGGTATTGAATTCATGACAGGAACACCTGAGGCCGAAAAGTTCAAACAATTAATGGAAGAAAACTTTGGACTCGAAAAGGTTCGTTTCCCCGATAGCACTTCGATTGGCATTAAACCCATTTCGAAAGAAGGTTCGGAACGTTTAGTTCGTGCTGCTATGCTTTATGCAATTGAACGTAAACTGCCTTCTGTTACGCTGGTACACAAGGGAAACATCATGAAATTTACCGAAGGGGCATTCAAAAATTGGGGTTATGAATTAGTCGAAAATGAATTTGCATCTCAAACTTTCTCGTGGAAACAATACGAAGCGATTGCAAGTGAAAAAGGAATCGATGCTGCAAAAGAGGCACTTAAAAAAGCTGAATTAGAAGGGAAAGTAATTGTAAAAGACGTTATTACCGATGCTTTTTTACAAGAAAGCCTCTTACACCCCTTCAGTTATTCAGTAATTGCAACAATGAATTTGAATGGTGATTATATTTCTGATCAACTGGCTGCTATGGTTGGTGGCATAGGAATATCTCCAGGTGCCAACATTAACTACAACAGTGGTTTTGCAATATTTGAAGCAACCCATGGTACAGCTCCTAACATTGCTGGAACAGGAAAAGCAAATCCTAGTTCATTAATACTTTCAGCAGCAATGTTATTGGAATACATTGGTTGGAAGGAAGCAGCTGAACATATTTACGATGCCCTTGAGCACACGTTTACAAAAAGAAGAGTAACCTCTGACTTACATGCCTTAATGGAAGGAGCAACACTTTTAACAACCAATGAATTTGCCAATGAAGTTATAAGAAATATTCACTAAATTGAAATCAAAAAAAAACTAATATGGAATATATTAAGAATCGATTTTATGAGAAAGCCATCAAGTGTACAACAGCATACAATAAGCTGAAAAAAGAACACGGCGATAAAGTTATTGCTGAGGTAACAATAGGACAAGTATTAACTGGGATGAAAGGAGTTCCAAGTTTAATAACCGACACTTCTAAATTAGATCCTAACGAAGGAATTCGCTTTAGAGGACACTCAATTCCTGAATTACGCGAAAAACTTCCTCGCTTAAGCCCTGATGGAGAACCTTTACCCGAAGGCCTGTTCTACCTCCTCTTAATTGGTGAAATACCCGAAGCAGAAGATGTACATAACCTATCGAAAGATTGGTCAACTCGTTCTCATGTTCCTCAACATGTTTTCGATGTAATTGATGCAATGCCTAAAAATGCCAAACCAATGACTCAGTTTACCGCTGCTATTACCAGTATGGCAACTGAATCGGTTTTTCAGAAAGCATACCGCTCGGGTATAAATAAAAAGTACTATTGGGATTTCATGTACGACGATGTAATGAACCTAATTGCACGTTTACCTAGAATTGCAGCCTACATATACCGTAGAAACTTCTTTAACAGCGAACATATCGATCCAGATCCTCGTCTTGACTGGGCCGGCAACCTTGCTCACATGATGGGACACGATTCTGAAGAAATTAAACGTTTACTTCGCTTATACATGGTAATCCATTCTGACCACGAAGGTGGAAACGTTTCAGCTCATACCACCCATTTAGTAGGTTCTGCGTTAAGCAATCCGTACTACGCATTCTCTGCCGGAATGTTAGGTTTAGCTGGTCCTTTACACGGTTATGCAAACCAAGAAGTTATTCATTGGATTTTTGAATTGATGAATGAATTGGATACCGACGAACCGACAAAAGAACAATTGGCCGACTATGTGAAGAAAACGTTAGAAGCAGGACGTGTAATTCCTGGATACGGACACGCAGTATTGCGTCAAACCGATCCTCGTTTCACAGCTCAAATGGAATTTGCCGAAAAGTATATTAAAAACGACAAACTGATTAATACCGTGAACAACTTGTACGAAATAGTTCCTCCGATTTTAGGAACTGTGGGTAAAATTAAAAACCCATGGCCTAATGTCGATGCTTATTCAGGCTCTCTACTTTATCATTATGGTATTAAAGAATATTCTTTCTATACAGTATTATTTGGTGTATCAAGATCTCTTGGAGTACTAGCTTCTTTGATTATGGATCGCGTTTATGGGTTACCAATTGAACGACCATCTTCATTCGAAATGAGTGCCTATATGGAGAAAGCTACAGGTAAACCTGGAAAATGCTAAAAAAATAATTTAGATATATTTAAGAAATCCGCTCATTATTGGGCGGATTTCTTGTTTCAACAAACTTATGCCTAAGTTTGCAATACCTGTTATGCCTACTAATAAATCAAAAAGTGAACGATGACAAAAAAGAGTTTTACCACACAAGCATTGAACATACCTTTTCCAAAAGACGATCCACACAGAGCACTGCAAATGCCCATTTATGAATCGGTTGCTTTCGATTTCGAAACGGCTGAAGACATAGCCGCCAACTTCAGAGGCGAGCTGCCTGCTCATGTATATTCGCGTACCGGAAATCCAACCGTTGAATACTTCGAAAACAAAATAAAAGCACTTACTAATTCACACATGGTTTTGGCGGTATCGTCAGGAATGGCAGCTATTTCAAGCACTATTTTTAACCTTTGTGTAAGCGGCGATAATATTATCACAAGCAAATATTTGTTTGGACATACCTATGCTCTGTTCAACCAGAATTTACCGGCCTTAGGCATTGAAACTCGTTTTGCCGACTTCAACAATACCGAAGAATTAGAAAGTATGATTGACGAAAATACCCGTTTAATTTATTTCGAAACGGTTACCAATCCTCAATTAGAAATTCCTAACATTGAAGCCTTAGCTGCTGTTGCCAAAAAATACAATTTGATTCTAATTGCCGACAGTACTTTAACACCACCCAATATTTTCAACTCGAAAGAAAATGGCGTTGACATTGAAATTATGTCGACTACAAAATTCATTTCGGGAGGAGCAACTGCTGTTGGAGGTGTAATTATCGACAACGGCACTTACAATTGGAAACACAATAAATCCTTGGCACCTTTTGTCGATAAAATGGGAACCAACACTTTTTATGGACGCTTAAAGAAAAACATATTCCGTCAGTTTGGAGGAAACATGACCGCCCACTCTGCTTATTTTCAAATACTAGGTCTCGATATACTTGAACTTAGAGTAGAGAAATGTGTAGACAATTGCATGAAGTTGGGAGCTTACCTTCAAAGCAATAAAAAAATAAAAGTGGTAAACTACCCTGCTCTGGCAAATTCAGCATACAATGCAAACTCTGTAAAATACTTTGGCAATAAACCGGGAGCCATTATGACCTTCGATTTAGAATCGGAAGCTGCCTGTTTTAAGTTCATGAACAAGCTCCAAATAATAAGACGAGCAACCAACCTAAACGACAACAAAACATTGATTATACATCCCTACTCTACCATTTATGTTGAATTCTCTGAAGAGAAACGTTCCGAAATGGGAATACGTCCAACAATGATGCGCCTATCGGTAGGTATCGAAGGTGTAAATGATTTGATTGGAGATATTGAGCAAGCGCTAGCATAGTACTCAATTAAAATATTCGATCGTTATAGATTCCATCTTTTTTTCAAGAGATGGAATCCTTCTATGTTTATACCATCATTGGATCGTAGCCAAAACGATGGTTTTTATCCAACGCGTTTATGGCTTTCATGTCGAAGTCGCTTAATTCAAAATCAAAGATATTAGCGTTGGCTTCAATGCGTGCCTGATTAACTGATTTTGGAATAGTCGCAACTCCTCGTTGCAAATCCCATCGCAATACTACTTGTACTTGATTCTTTCTGTATTTGCGCCCAATTTGTTTTAGCAAAGGAATATCGAAAACACGACCTTGCATAATTGGACTCCAGGCTTGGTAAACAATTTTATTTTCGGCACATAAATCCAGTAGTTCTTGTTGTATTAAGTAGGGATGAAATTCCATTTGGTTAACAGAAGGCATCACTTCAACTTCGGGTAAAAGCTGTTTTAAATGAATTGGCAAAAAATTGCTAATACCAATGGCTTTTACTCTACCCTCTTTGTAGATTTTCTCCAATGCTTTCCATGCATCAATAAACTTACCGGTAACGGGCCAATGTATCAAATACAAATCGACATAATCCATTCCCAGCTTCTCCAGACTTTGATCGTAGGCTTTCAAGGCTTGCTCGAAATCCATCGCATCGGTCCATAGCTTAGTGGTTACAAAAATGTCTTTTCGGTTTACATCATTCTCCCGAATAGCCTCGCCAACACTCTTTTCATTTTCATAAAAAGCAGCGGTATCAATCAAACGATAGCCAGCATCCAAAGCATAATGAATTGAATTTTTCACTTCGGGGCCATCCTTGGCTTCAAAAGTACCCAAGCCAAAGTAGGGCATATTAACTCCATTATTTAACTTTAATGATCCTTTAATATCAGTAATTTTCATAGTGTTACAATTAAATACGTATTCGTTTCAGAATGGCGTAAGATACAATTTATCAAGCATTTTTTAAAAATGAAATCCTTCAATCCCTATCAAAATAGTCGCTCAAACTTTCGAGGTATTGGGGTTGTAAATCGATGTTGTTTTTTTGTAATGGGATGAATAAATCCAAGAACCATACTGTGCAAACCCATTCGATTAATTGGATTCACTGTACTTCCGTATTTCCTATCGTAAATAATACTATGCCCTAAATCTTGCATATGAACTCGAATTTGGTTTTTCCGCCCAGTATCGAGCCTTACTTCAAGCATTGAATAATGCTGATTACTTTTCAATACGTTATAATTAGTTATGGCTTTTTTTCCTCCTTCGGGGTTTTGGTCAGAGAAGACCTTGAAATTCTTATTCTCGTGAAGGTAGGATGAAATCACTCCATTTTTATTTTCAAAAACTCCTTCACAAACAGCCACATAAGTTCTTTCAGTAATTAGCTCTTTCCAATTGTCTTGCAAAAGATGTT
>JAQIBQ010000477.1 GCA_027859005.1 Prolixibacteraceae bacterium
AAATTAAAAATAGAATTATCATAGATTGAGTTTTACATCCTTTTCAATACAAATTTATAGTTTCTTTATTGAAACAAACTTCATTCAGACAGAACTGGGAACTCTCCAAGTTTTTCCTATTTTTGCAGCCTGATTGTTAAACCCTTATTCATTACAAATGGATTTCAATTTTACAGATTTCGAAAAGAAGTGGCAAAAGTATTGGTTAGAGAACAAAGTGTTTGCCAGCAAGGCCGACACTTCCAGACCTAAATTTTATTGTCTCGATATGTTCCCTTACCCTTCAGGTTCAGGCTTGCATGTAGGACATCCAGAGGGCTATACTGCTACCGATATTATTTGCCGTTATAAACGAGCAAAAGGGTTTAATGTTCTGCATCCAATGGGATGGGATGCATTTGGATTACCTGCAGAACAATACGCCATTCAAACTGGAACTCAACCAGCTATCACCACTGAAAATAATTGCAACAACTTCCGCCGTCAAATACAGTCGCTTGGCTTAAGCTACGACTGGGACAGAGAGATCAACACAACCGATCCGGCTTATTTTAAGTGGACGCAATGGATTTTTATTCGCTTGTACAATACTTGGTTCGATAAAGACTTACAAAAAGGACGTCCAATTAACGAGTTACCTATTCCTGCTGAAATTGAGAAAAAAGGAAAAGAAGCTGTTAAAGAATATATTGAAAAAAATAGATTAGCTTATTACGACAATGCTCAAGTTTGGTGGTGCAACAATTGTAAAACAGTTTGTGCAAACGAAGAAGTATTGAACGATGGATCACATGAGAAATGTGGCACCAAAGAAGTAGAGCGTCGCTTCTTAAAACAGTGGATGTTACGAATTCCACATTATGCCGAGCGATTGATAGATGGCTTAGAAGGATTAGACTGGGGCGAAGGTGTGAAAGACATGCAGCGCAACTGGATTGGAAAATCGACGGGTGCCGAAGTTGATTTTAAAGTGGATGGAATAGATAAGAAATTGAGAGTTTATACTACTCGCCCTGACACTTTATTTGGTGCGACATACATGGTAATAGCACCTGAGCACAAACTCGTAAACGAAATCGTAACTGCAGATCAAAAATCTAAAGTAGAAGAATACATAAAATCGGCAGCATTAAAAAGTGATTTAGACAGAACCGAATTAGCGAAAGAGAAAACAGGTGTTTTCACAGGTAAATATGCAATAAACCCAATTACAGGAAATTTGATTCCAATTTGGGTGGCCGATTACGTTCTAATGGGCTATGGTACAGGAGCAATTATGGCTGTACCTGCGCACGACACACGCGACTTTGAATTTGCTAAAGAATTCGACATACCCGTAACCTGTATACTTGATCCTGAAGCTGCAGATAATGAGTTACGTGAAAAAATACTAGCTGGCGAAGCATGTTGGACTGATGATGGTGCTTACATTAATTCAGAAAATCCAGACTTAGGCTTAAACATTAATGGAATGAGCAAAGCCGATGGTATTAAAACTGTAATCGATTGGCTTAAAGAGAATAATTTAGGTGAGGCTACTATCAACTATAAAATACGCGATTGGTTATTTAGCCGCCAGCGATACTGGGGAGAACCTTTCCCAATTATTCACTGGGAAGATGGCGAAGTTTCTGCAGTTGAAGACGAAAACCTTCCAGTAGAATTACCTAAAACCGACAAATATCATCCAAGTAATTCTGGCGAATCTCCGCTGGCAAACGTAACCGAATGGTTAGAGGTTGTTGATGAAAATGGTCGAAAAGGAAGACGAGAAACCAATACAATGCCACAATGGGCTGGGTCATGTTGGTATTACTTACGCTATATCGACCCTAAAAACGATGAAGAACCATTTAGTAAAGTAAAAGAGAATTACTGGATGCCAGTTGACCTTTACGTTGGTGGAGCAGAACATGCTGTACTTCACTTGTTATATAGTCGTTTTTGGCACAAAGTTCTGTTCGATTTAGGAATTGTTTCAACCGACGAACCCTACCAAAAACTTTACAACCAAGGAATGATCTTGGCTTTTGCCTATGAGACTGCAGCTGGCTCAAAAGTACCTTCGGATTTAGTAGATGAAATTGATGGAAAATACATTCATACCCAAACAGGTGAAGAGCTGAAACAGATCGTTGCTAAAATGTCGAAATCGTTGAAAAACGTTGTTAATCCCGATGATGTAACATCTGAATATGGAGCTGACTCATTACGTTTATACGAGATGTTTATGGGGCCTTTGGATCAAACCAAACCGTGGACCGACACGGGTGTTAAAGGCGTATTCAATTTCTTAAAACGAGTGTACTATTTCTTTGCAGAACCCAACAATATTGTTGAGGGTGAAGAAAATAAAGACACGTTAAAACTATTGCATCAAACCATAAAGAAAGTTGGCGAAGATATAGAAGACATGAAATTCAATACAGCGATTTCGCAAATGATGATTTTCACCAACCATTGTTATAAGGTGAAACATGTAACCCGTGAAACGGCTGAAACTTTTGCAAAAGTATTAGCGCCCTACGCTCCTCATATTGCTGAAGAATTATGGGAAATGTACGGAAACGAACCCGCAATTTGCCAAGAAGCCTGGCCCGAAGTAAACGAAAGCTATTTAGTTGAAAATACGTTTGACTATCCTGTTTCGTTCAATGGGAAGATGAGATTCAAACTTGAACTATCGGTTGATTTATCGAAAGATGAAATTGAAAAGGCTGCAACGTCAAATGAAAATGCTACGAAATGGCTAGAAGGAAAACAGATTGTTAAAATAATTGTAGTACCCAAAAAGATTATCAACATTGTAGTACGATAAGCAATTCTAAAAAATAATGAAAAGCCGAATTTAAATATAATTCGGCTTTTTATTTAATAATAACATACCGTTTATAAGTACGCTTTCCATCACCACCAGCAGTAAAAGTTGTCCTTTTCTTTTTCTCCAATGAAAATTCATAACCAATACTAATTCGTATTCCTCTATTCATTCGCTTACCAGTTGTTGTCAGCATGTACTGATTCATTTCTAGATCATTATATCCCGAGATCGATTTTGGCAATGTATTTTTCAGTCCCAAATAATAAGAAGCTTTTAAAGACAAGTTTCCACCCCCATCAGCTGAAAATGTAGGAATCCGAAAGCCCAATCCGCCCTCAATTCCGTAATCCCATTTTGCCACTTCGTTTATTGTAATTGGAACTTTATTTTCCAATCGAATAATTTCACCTCCAATGTTATTCGCCACATAAGGTCCGGCAAAAACAACAAGCATTGGCCGCCCCTTGCTTTTCAGCTTAAAAACATTGTAATCGAATTCAATGGGAATAAACAAATTTAGATTCTTTAAATTCAATCTATATTTTGATTCTGGAATAGAA
>JAQIBQ010000550.1 GCA_027859005.1 Prolixibacteraceae bacterium
ATATATGTCAGCTCTTCAATTTTTGAAACATCGGTTACAATTAAATTTATGGAAACTTTTGAGGCAAATTTTTCAAGTCTTTTCGAATCAAGTCGAAAATCATCAATTAATAGACATAATTTTATTTTAAGTTTTTTTAATAAAAGCCATTCGATCAGCTCATCTAAATTTGGATAATCAAGAAGATTACCAACTAAATTTACCTGATACAACATTCCTCCGTTGCAATTAGAAATAAATTTCATCACTCCACTGTAATACAGATCGCAAACGCTATTAACCGGATGAATTATCTGTTTGAAAAATGTGTCATTACCATTTTTGGATCCATTTAAATAAAAGGTAAGTTCATGAAGGTTACTTGCAATATTTCCACCAATACCTCTTTCGTGCTCCCATTTAATAAGCCCTAAATCTCGTTGCAATTTTAAATGAGGGTAATACGATATAGGTTTTGGGGTATGCTCCGATACTTCGACTAATATCCCTGCTTCTACTGCTTCAATTTTTTTAATAAAATCGATTATACTTTTATGCTTTAGTTGACTTTCCTTAATTTCAACCGAATATAAATTATCTAAATCGACCAAATCGTTACATAACCTTTTGTATTCATTCGAGCTATCTAATATTAAGTGTTGATTTTTTTTTGAATTATATATTAAAATTTTATCCCTTTTAGTCCACAGAAAGGTGTCAGGGAAAAGCGTAAGCCAATACTTATTCATAAGTTGATTTATATTAGTAGTTTATGGCCGCTTCGCTCAATATTTTACGATAGAGCTCAGGATGTTCTTGCAAATAACCCAGTTGAATTTCTTTGTATTTTTCTTGTTCTCTATGGCTCTTGTAATTAATGCATTTAGTGAATTTTTTATCCAAATCATCAAGCTGTAAGATGCATTGGGTGCAGCTCATGTTTATAGAACAATTACTACATTGTTTAAAATATTTAAAGACCAATCGATTGAATTTGTCAGCAATTAATTGAAAATCCCAATCAATCCTATCCCAATGGATTTGTCCATAAGCATATTTGTGATCAACATTTTCACAAGGAAGTATTTTACCATTTACTGAAACAAATATTTTTTTTGCGAAAGGGGTGCATGTTCCTGTTGGAGTGGTTATCATTTTTTTCTGATTTGCTAAAAGATCATTGTAGCTATTGAAAATATTACCACTATTCTCATAAAAATATAGTGCCAACTGTTTTGTTCTTGGTGACTTAATAAACATCTTAGATTCTAATTGACTTTGATCTTTCGCCAATTTCATACTGTCGTTAATATTTTGATACGTTTTCCAAAAAGAATCCAAATTCTCGGGATATATGCCTGTATTGTTTAATGGAGAGATAGTTGTATCTTTTCCGAAATGAGTCTGAATGTAATTAAAGGCACCTTCTACACTGTTGTTATTATGCAGAACTGTATTAAAGTATACGTTTTTTTTGAAATATTCTGGATGTTTTTCTTGCAAGTGAGTAACATTATTCATCACTCTTTTATGTGAATTCTGACCGTTCAGGTCTACTCTATAGCTATGTCCCTTTTCATCTCCGTCAAGACTGATTAAAAGTCGAAATTCTTTTTCCACAAGATATTCCATATGGCGTTTAAGTAACATGGCATTTGTCGTTAAGCTAAAATGAATTTTTTTTCCCGCATTCTCAAGATTTTCAATATAATCAACTATTCCTTTAATAAACTCCATATTCATTAATGGTTCACCACCATAAAAGCTTAAAGTGAAAGGTTGATTGAATGAATCTCCAATATGTTCGTTCCAAAGTTCAACCAGATAATCCAATAAAAGCATGGCCTTTTCTAATGGGAATTTATTACGTTCTCTTTTATCGTAACCCTGATAGAATTCACCATATCCACAATATTTGCATTTAAGGTTGCAATCATCAGTTACTTCAAATACCAGTTGCTTTAAGTCAATCAGATTTTGTTTAATAACTTCAGCATCTATTTTTATAAATTCTTCTACCATTATTTCTCATTTTATATTCAAAATTTGCAAGGTGAAAAATCAGCCAAACATTTATTCATCAGGTCTTATAATCACTAAGATTGGATTGTCGTCGAACTTCACATTCGATAGTCTTTTTTTCCAGTCTTCATTGTTGGGATTGCTATTTGCTATGTGTTTATTTTGGTTATTCATGCCTTCCAATAATTCAGTTGGTTGAACTGCTGTTACAATTGCTTTCTCATTGCTAAATGCTTCAAAAATTCGCACATTTATATCACCCACTAAATCATCATAAACAAATGGAGTGTTTGATTTAGTAGTAGTTCTGCTTGTGAAATTGTGGACATAAACTGTGTGAACACTATCGTTTGACCTGCCCCAGCTTCTTTGAGAAATAAATAGGACGTCTGCAAATTCTATTATATTTATTTTTTGATAGGGTGCTGTTTTTTTGTTGAATTATTTAAAATCTCCATTTAAATATTCAAAACGTAAGTCTTCAGGCAGTAATTTTTTTTTAAGATTAAAAACATATTCCGCTTCTTTTTTAGAATTAGATATATTCCAAATGGTATCACTCATGTAATTAGAAAACAGAAGTTTCCCTTTTGCCTCTTGAAAATAGATGCTAAATCTATTGGTAGTTACAAAATTATGTCGATTCGGAGAAACATTGTCTTCAACAAGCAGGGTATCTATTCCATTAAAATCTGAATCATAGAAATACACTTTACCTTCCAGTTTATCATACAAAGCTAAATTATCTTGAGTATCCCATTTAAAGTATCCAAGATTCTGCATAAAATCTATCTCTCCAATAAATTTTCCATCTAAGTTGAATTTCAGAAATGAACGCCTGGCGTTAGTAAATATAAATATAGTGTCACTTTTTATGAGAAAATTACTAATGTATTTGTATTCCCCTGGACCTCCACCTGTTCGTCCTATTTGTCGAATAAATGTTCCATCCATTTTAAAAAGAAGCAGTTTTGTGAAATCAGATATAGCAATGATGGAATCATTCATTTTAATTCTATCAATCCGATTTAAAAATGACTTTGAATTTGTTTCAAGTGGAACATAGGTGATATTGTTAGCAAAACTTGAAACTTTTAATGTATCGACTCCTTTATCAGGCAGATTGATGTGATAAGGAAGTTCAACCTTTATGACTTTTGTCTTTTCTGGTTGTTTGGTTTTATTCGATGTGCAAGCAATCAAGTGTACTGAAAACAATAAAATTGAAATACAATAAATTTTCATGAGAATTGTTTGTAAAAATTAGATGTTATATAAACAACTAAGGTCAAGCTGTATTTGCCTGACCTTAGCCTTATTAATTCAATCAATAACCGTGATTTGCAGCACTGTTATCACAAGTTCCTGAACCGCCATAGAAAGCATCACTAGAGCTAGTTTGAGAACCTGCATAGGCACATGAACAACCACCTTTAAGAAGGTTCATTTCTCTTTTTTCCATTTCAGATTGGCTCAATT
>JAQIBQ010000016.1 GCA_027859005.1 Prolixibacteraceae bacterium
CAAATGAAAGAGAACATATTCAATAATTTAATTAGCAGAATGGTGAAGGCTGACAAAATATATCAAACAGAAATAATATGCAGTTAACTACTGAACTCTAATCATTTTTATCACATTTAAGTTTTTCACAAAAGAAAAAGTAGTTGATAGGTGCCCCTTGGAAATAACGACCCAAAAACCTCATAAAATCAATTGGTCGCCCATTTTGACTATTGCAGTTATGGGAATAGGAAGAGCTCTTTTGTGGCAATAAAAAAAAGATAATTAGAACGACAATTTAAAGGAAGGTATTATTCCATAGGTATAAAATCTCATTTTTTAACGCTGAAAAATAATAGATTCTTCAGTAATTCAGGAAGGTAAAAATGTTCATGTTTTTATTGATCTTTTCAGGAAAGGGATCATTTAGCTTAATATTTGAATAAGAGATTTACAACGATTAATAATCAAAAGAAAAATCATTGCAAACCTACTTAATGGCATTATAATCCTTAACTTCGAAAAAAAACACCGTTATAATAATCTAATTATCTTGAAATTATACATCAAATACATGGTAAGCAATCGCTGTAAAATGGCAGTGAAAGAAGAGTTGAAAAAGCTTGGCCTTCACTTCATTTTTGTCGATTTGGGTGAAATTGAGCTCATGGAAAACCTCAATGAAGAGCAATTGAGCCAACTGAAAAAAGCCTTGCTTACTTCTGGTCTTGAATTGATGGATGACAGGCGGGCTATTTTAATTGAAAAGATTAAAAATGTGATTGTTGAAATGATCCATGATTTAGACGATTCTATAAAAGTGAATCACTCTGATTACATCAGTAAAAAACTCAAATTGGATTACACCTATCTCTCCAATATTTTTTCAGAAGTGAAAGGGATAACCATACAGCAATACGTCATTGTTCATAAAATTGAAAAGGTGAAAGAGTTGTTGATGTACGACGAATTAAACCTCACTGAAATCGCTTATCAATTAAACTACAGCAGTGTAGCACATTTATCGAATCAGTTTAAAAAGGTTACCGGATTTCCGCCATCGCATTTCAAAAAGTTGAAAGATCGGCGGAGAAGACCAATTGAAGAAATTGGAAATTAAATTTGAACCAAAACAGCATGATAGCAAGAAGTTTAATTGAAGCCAGTTTAGATCCGTTAATTACCATCAATACAGATGGGAAAATTACCGATATGAATGAGGCCTTAGTAAATATTACCGGTGTAACCCGCGAAATGCTCATTGGTACCGACTTCTTTGATTATTTTACCGAACCTCAAAAAGCCAACGAAATTTATCAAAAAGTGTTTACCGATGGTTCAGTTACCAATTCCCCTCTTACATTTCGCCATCGATATGGAAAACTAACCGATGTGTTATTCAACGGTTCGATTTATAGTGACGACGAAGGTTCTGTGCTTGGTGTAGTGGTTGTGACCAGAGACATGGCCGAGCAAAAATGGGCTGTGGAGTTACAGAAAGCCAATAAAGAACTTGCTTTTCAAAACGATGAGAAAGAAAAAAAAGCCGTCGAGTTAATTCTTGCCAACAAAGAATTGCTTTTTCTAAACAAAGAAAAAAGGAAAAGGGCCAGAGAATTAATTCGTACTGATAATGAACTTGAATATCAAATCAAAGAAAAAGAAAAAGGAGAAGTTGCCAATGCAAAGCTTGAAGCAATCAGTAAGTCTTTGAAAATTGCTTCTCAATATTCTCTTAGTCTAATTGAAGCCAGTCACGATCCACTGGTTACAATTAACACCGAAGGTAAAATCACCGACATGAATGAAGCAACGGTGAACATTACAGGTGTAAAGCGACAAAAGCTTACAGGAACTGACTTTTTCGATTATTTCACAGAACAAGAAAAGGCCCGTGAAGTCTATCAGCAAGTATTCGCAACAGGATCGGTTGTAAATTTTCCGCTTATCCTACGTCATAACAATGGAAAACTTACCGATGTGCTATTCAACGGATCGGTTTACAAAGATGATGCTGGCAATGTTCAAGGAGTTGTAATTGTTGCCCGCGATGTAACCGAGCAAAAAAGAGCGGCAACAGAACGAACTGAGGCCATTGTATTTGCCGAAATGGCAACAATGCTTGCCGAGAACGCAAAGAGTAAAGCCGAAAGTGCGACACAAATTGCGGAAGACGCAGTGAAAGCAAAGCAGCAATTTTTATCAAACATGAGCCACGAAATTCGTACGCCAATGAATGCGATTATCGGGTTCACCAAAGTGTTGCTAAAAACCGATTTTTCGGCAAAACAAAAAGAATATCTTTCAGCCATAAAATTGAGTGGCGATTCATTAATTGTTCTCATCAACGACATTCTCGATTTGGCAAAAGTAGATGCCGGTAAAATGATATTTGAGCAAACACCCTTCAAAATGGCGATGTCAATTTCCGCCATGCTCCATCTTTTTGAACCCAAAATTCAGGAAAAGAATTTAGTGCTTATTAAAGAGTACGACTCAAATATTCCAGAGGTGTTGGTTGGAGACCCTGTACGTTTACACCAAATTATTTTAAACCTTGTTAGCAATGCTGTAAAATTTACCACAAAAGGAAAAATTACCGTTAGTGTTCATCTGTTGGAAGAAGACGAAGAAAATGTGACCATTGAATTTGCTGTTTCCGATACAGGAATAGGAATTGATAGAGATAAGCTTGATACAATTTTTGAAAATTTCCAGCAAGCATACAGTGGCACTTCGAGTTTATACGGGGGAACAGGATTAGGATTGGCCATTGTGAAACAATTGGTAGAACCTCAAGGCGGAACCATACACGTAGAAAGTAAAGTAAACGAAGGCTCTACATTTAGTTTCTGCTTGAGTTTCAAAAAAACAAACGATAAAGCCGAATACGAAAACGATTTTGTGGAATTGGATTTGGACTTTGAAGGCCTAAATATATTGGTAGTAGAGGACATAGTAATCAATCAACTGCTGATGAAAACCATTTTGGGGGATTTTGGATTTAATTGCGATATTGCCGATAATGGGAAAATTGCCATTGATAAACTACAAACGAATACTTATGATGCCATTCTTATGGACTTACAAATGCCCATAATGAACGGGTTCAAAGCAACGGAACATATCCGAGAAAATATGAATTCAGATATCCCGATCATTGCTCTAACAGCCGATGTAACTACCGTTGATTTAGCAAAATGCACAGCAGCTGGTATGAATGATTACATTGCAAAACCAGTAGATGAAAGATTGTTGTACAGTAAAATTGTTGGCTTAGTTAAAAAATCGCAACAGAATAACGTAGATCAGTTATCAGAAATAAGCAAAAGCAAAACCAAAACAGAGAAATGTGTTGACCTCAATTATTTAACTCACCGTACGAAATCGAACCCTGAATTGATGATGCAAATGATTTCACTGTACTTGGAGCAAACACCTCCCCTCATCATTGCAATGAAGCAGAGTTTGGAAGATAAAGATTGGGAATTATTGTACTCGGCAGTGCATAAAATGATACCCTCTTTTTCAATAATGGGTATCAACAGTGATGTAGAAGACATGGCCAAGCAAGTACAGGAATTTGCCAGCAAACAGTTAGAACCCGATGGGATTTCCCAAATGGTATTACAGATTGAAACCGTTTGCAAACAGGCATGTAAAGAATTAAGAGTAGAATACAATGCAATTAAAATCACTATTGATGAATAAAGAAAATAAGATAAAGCTTTTTCTGGTCGATGACGATGCGATTTTCTTGAAATTACTTGAAATTGAATTTTTGGAACAAGCCAATTTCGATATTGAAACTTATGCAACGGGTGAACTTTGTTTGGACAATCTATCGCACAACCCCGATGTAATTATTTTAGATTATCACCTCGATGGTATTGATAAAGATGCCATGAACGGTATCGAAATTCTGGATAAAATAGTAGCTCTCGACACCAATATCCCGGTTATTATGCTCTCAAGCCAGGATAAAATTGATGTGGCCATCAACTGTATGCATCATAAAGCGGTCGATTATGTTGTCAAAAGCGAAACAGCTGCTATCCGATTAAAAAAGATCATCACCTCAATAACTGAATACAAAAAAATGGAGAAAACCCTGAACTGGTATATGGATAGGGTGTAAGTAATTGAATTGGAGCACTGCGTAAATCGGCGGAGCTAAAATTATTTAAATTGCACCGAATCTGTTGTTTGAGCAATTTGATATTTATGTGGTGCAAAAGGCCAAAGGCCTTTAAGATTCAGCACAGGGCAAAGTTAGATTACCCGCATTCAAAGGGCAAGCTCTGTAAGGGCGAAAGATCAATCCCAAATATATCGTTCGTTATATTCAATATTGTATTTTTTTAGAAAAACCCTGAACTCATCTTGAAATGACTTGGTTTTTGATGTATTCAAAGTAGGTGAACGTGGTCTTTATATCCTTCAATTTGAATTGGTGTACAATCTAATCCGGCACATATTCCGCCCAGATATTGAAATAGCCTGTTTTGGACCTCCGAGGTGATAAATAATTCGCGATTTTTGGTGCTAAATGCGAGATGTACATAGACTTTTGATAACGATTGTGGCATAACTCGATTTTTTGATGTATAATCTTTTGCCCATACAGGGCTTAATTTTCATTTCCACTTACATTTTCATAGGGCGTTGCCCTATGCTGAATCTAGCGCCCGAGTTGGGGCTATATTGGAATCAAATTCTCACTGATTCTCACTGATTTAAAGTCGATTTGAATAAACTTGAATTACATCATTAACTCTAGGCATCAGATTGTATTTGAAACAATCTCTCGATCGATAAAATACGTTTAAATTTAATGTCAAGGCAATATGCTTGTACAGCACCTATAAATTAAACATTTATAGGTATTTTGTGTTTATAGTTTATTGCATGGCTAAACGTTTGAATGATGAAAATACAAAGAATACGGCACTTGAATTGATACCTGTTCGAAAAAAAGTCCTTACCTATCCAAGTCTTCCAATTGATGATTTCTTCCGATCGTTAGCTGAAGACCAAAGCGAAAAAGGATTGGCGTTATCCATTCTTCATGAAAACAATTTGGAAGAACAAAGGACAAACAACACTTCGATATAATGGATGATGCATCCCATCGGCATAAGGACGAAAAGCAACTAAAAAGCAGAAAAGCAGAAACAAATAGAATGGTTTCTGAAGCTGACATGTTAAAACTAATTCATGAACTGGAAGTTCATCAGGTTGAATTAGAAATGCAGAATGCCGAACTCATACGTGCAAAAGAGAGTGCTGAACTTGCCGAAGAAAAATACACTGAACTTTACAACTTTGCACCATCTGGCTACCTTTCCCTTACTCCTTTAGGTGATATTTATGAGCTAAATTTTATGGCTGCCCGTATGCTGGGTAAAGAGCGCTCGAACCTGATAAAAAGAAGGTTTAGATCTTTTATTTCTGAAACCTCACGCCCTTTGTTTAATCAATTCTTTCAGGATATTTTTTCAAAACATGAAAAACAAAGCTGTGATATAGCTATAACAACAGAAGGTAATGTTCCATTACATGTAAACATCGACGGTATTTTGAGCCAAAACAACGAATATTGCTTTTTGACTTTGACAGACATTACCGAAAGGGTGAAATCGAAATTTGCACTGCACGAAAGTCAGGAAAAGTACCACATTAACAAAAACGATCTAAAGAAAGCCCAATCGGTGGCCCATATTGGAAATTGGAAGTGG
>JAQIBQ010000024.1 GCA_027859005.1 Prolixibacteraceae bacterium
GTATATTATTTGTCGTTCATTATTAAGAATTTGAAACATTAATGGAATTTTGGCGAATACTTCATCTATTAATTCAGCATTTTGGATGGACTCAAATTGCTTTTTAACGATAGAAAGGCTTGCTCTTTTTGCAGGAGCATAATTAGTAGAAGATGTATCAAATTTTATTTTTGAAAAATTCATTGTTGGATTTATTTCTTGATTCGGATGTAATTTAGGTCATTCATGACAAAAAAAAAAGAGAAACTTTAAGCTTCTCTTATAATATTATTTTGTGTGTGAATTTAGATCTTTTCGGCAATTTGATAGTTGTTTCTGTCGGCTGAATTTCTTGATACAAGATCTGCTAGAAATCCTGTCATGAAAAATAACGATCCAATAATCATAGCTGTTAAGGCAATGAAAAAGTAGGGATTATCAGTAATTAAAGGGGCTTTGATGTGTTTGTTTAAAGCGATAAGTTTCTGGATTCCTACCCAAAGGGTAGCAACAAAGCCAACTGCAAACATAAATGTACCAAAAACGCCAAAGAAATGCATTGGACGTTTTGCAAAACGAGAAATAAACATTACCGATATCAAATCGAGTGGTCCTCTAACAAAGCGCTCTAGTCCAAATTTGGTAACACCATATTTTCTCTCTTGGTGTTTAACTACTTTTTCTCCAATATTTTTATATCCAGCCCATTTAGCGAGTACGGGAATAAATCGGTGCATGTCTCCATAAACTTCAATACTTTTTATTACACGTTTTTTGTAGGCTTTTAATCCACAATTCATATCGTGTAATTTTATTCGGGTCATTCTTCGAACAGTCCAATTGTAAAGCTTGCTAGGTAAATTTTTTGATAATACAGGATCGTGACGAATTTTTTTCCATCCAGAAACTAAATCGAATCCATCTTCTTTAAGCATTCGAACCATTTCAGGAATTTCTTCTGGATTATCTTGCAAGTCGGCGTCCATTGTAATTACGTAGTCACCTTTTGCTGCTTCGAATCCAACATATAATGCAGCCGATTTTCCATAATTTCGTTGAAAACTAATTCCTGTTATATTTTTATTTTTTTCAGATAATGATTTAATAACATTCCAAGAATCGTCTTTACTTCCATCATCGATAAAAAGAATCTCATAGCTGAAACTATTGGTAATCATAACCTTTTCAATCCACTGTACTAATTCAGGAAGAGAGTCTTCTTCATTAAACAGTGGTATAACAATTGAAATATCCATTCTGTATTTTTGTTATTCGTCGTCCTCAATATCATTCATTGCTGCTTCAAAACCATCCACTATTTTCTTCCTCATAAAAATTGAAGTAATGAGAGAAATAAGTAGGCCTTGAAATACAGTACCAAAAACTGATGCAATTGATTTAATAGCGGGACTGGAAAAATTTCGTTGCATATCCATCTGTTGTTCAATCATATCATCACTTAAACCTGCTTCAATTAACTTTTCTTCAACTTCAACTAATAACAAATCGTTTAAATCGGGATCGATGTATTTGAAAAGTACAAAAGTGAAAACAGCAAGAATTAATGATGCAAAAAAAGCTGTTGCAACACCAAAGCCTAAAGCCTTACTATATGGAAATAAATCTTTATCAGCTAAAGTGTTTTTATAGGCAATAGTAGCTGCTATAATTACAATAATATAAACTGATAGATCTACCCATGTTTTAGATTTAGATAGCATATTATCGGTTGAATAATAGACTGTTGTAATAATCATTGAAGTAAGGGCCAATATAAAACCCCAAAACATTGCTTTATTCCAGAAAAGATTTTTGTTTGCTTCCATTGTATTCTATTTTTTAAAGGTGTTAGTTGAAGCGCAAATATACCCAAATTATTGTTTATATGTTTAGTGTGAGCTCGCCCGAAATAATTACAAAAACTTTTTTTTAATATCGGCAGAAAATATTTTGTGGTATTACAAATTTTTCTACTTTTGTCGCCGGGTAAGTCCTGTGCGACCAGCTCCTGTTGAAATTCCCCAGGGTCGGAAGGCAGCAAGGATAGACGGTCGTAGCGGTGCGACACAGGTAGCTTACCCACTTGCCGAATTAGCTCAGTTGGTCAGAGCACGTGATTTGTAATCTCGGGGTCCTCAGTTCGAATCTGAGAGTCGGCTCAAATGATGGAAGGTCGTATGTTTTCTCAATATCTATTGGGATGAGATTCGGCTTCTGAATTGAAAAATATAAAACTCCTTCAATAATTTTTGAGGGAGTTTTAATTCAATTGAAAGTTCTATGAAGAGAAAGTTGTTCTTAAAAGGAACGATTATTAGGTAATAATTTACCAAGAAAAAAATAGTTTAAAAGTTTTTAATATACCCTTGGATTTATTATTCTTTATACTATCTTCGCATCGCTTTTTTAACATTACAACGGTTGCCATTAAAGGGTTGCCGATGTTTATTAAGTTCTAATAAAAATTGAAATAATGGGAAGATATCCCGAGTATTCGGGATCAAACGAGATCAGCTAACTATTGTTAAATCTGTTGGCTCAGCCTTCGTAGGTTCCCCCGATAACTATCGGGGCTGCTCTTCCTAAAAAGATTTAAAGAAAAGTAGATAATTACTTAATTGTGTTTCTGTTTTTCTATAAAAAGAAAGTTCTAATAAAAATTGAAATAATGGGAAGATATCCCGAGTGCTCGGGATCAAACGAGATCAGCTAACTATTGTTAAATCTGTTGGCTCAGCCTTCGTAGGTTCGAATCCTGCTCTTCCCACCATTTGAAATTTCAAAATTTAAATGACAAATTCCAAAGAGGAAACAATTTGGAATTTGGAATTTGGAATTTGATGTTTGCGGGAGTAGCTCAGTTGATAGAGCATTAGCCTTCCAAGCTAAGGGTCGCGAGTTTGAATCTCGTCTCCCGCTCAATTTTTTTATTACATATTGCCGAATTAGCTCAGTTGGTCAGAGCACGTGATTTGTAATCTCGGGGTCCTCAGTTCGAATCTGAGATTCGGCTCATCTAAGGGAATCAGTTTTGGTTCCCTTTTTTTGTGCCAATTTTCATGTTTTTAATTTTTTCGGATTCAAAAACCAATAAAGTGTAAACTACGGATCAGTTCAACTTTTGGGTAGAGTATTAAAACAAAATTGGTAATTTTACCATACTAAATCTTGAATTAATAAAGTAAACTTCCAGTACTCTTTTGTCATTCGACTCTAGCCATCCATCGGTCGTTATTCCCATTAGTAGCATCGCTAGGGAATTTCAAGGGACTTTAGTTATGGGGTTTAAATTGTCAATTATACATTTTGGCTACGCCGATTTTCGCTGTGCTCCAATTCAATTACTTATTACTTTGTTTATCGAAAAATATGAGAATAAACTATTACTTTTACGAGTGCAGGGACAAAAAAAAATTTATTCTTCAAGATTAATTCTATACAAATAAGCAAATGCTTGGTAATTATTTTTTAATAAATGGTAAGTTTCTAGCTGTTGATTCTTTTGAAAAAAAAGAAGCTGATATCAACGTTTATGAAGTAATGCGAGTGATTGATGGAATTCCACTTTTTCTAAGAGAACATATTTCTAGATTATTACATTCAATACAACTTAGTAAACGTGTTTTTGAAATTGATAAAAAGGAACTTGGTAAGGATATAGTTCAACTTTGTAAAAAAAATGAAATAGAAGAAGGAAATATCATGGTTAAAGTGATGTTTTCTTCTGATAATGTAACTGTTCTTGTACATTTTATAGAACACTTTTATCCTAGCTTAAGCAACTATACAAAGGGCGTTAGTGTTGGTTTATTAAAAGCAAAAAGAATAAATCCAAAGGCAAAAATAATAAACCATACCGTCAGGGATTTGGCCAATAATGAAATAAGAACTTCAAAAAGTTATGAGGTATTGTTGGTCGACGAGCAAAATGAAATACGAGAGGGTAGTCGATCAAATTTCTTTGGAATTAAAGATGGTAAACTTTATACTGCACCATTAAATTTGGTCTTGAAAGGAATAACACTTTCTAAAGTAATAGCAATTGCAAAAAGTAATAAAATAGAAATTTGTTATAAGCCAATACCTGTATCTGTACTTTCAAATTTTGATGCTGCTTTTCTTTCTGGAACTTCACCAAAAATTCTTCCTATTTCAGCAATTGACTCTACAACGTTTGACGTGAAAAATGCTTTGTTGTTGAAAATTATGAATGCATATGATGAGTTGGTTTGTAGCGATATTAAACGTTATATATCGCTTCTTAAATAGTTGGTTGCAAGTTTGTTGATATGGGTTGGTTTTTCTTGTATCCTAAAAGTTGAACTTTATGAATTAAAAAAAAAATCAGCAAAATTATTAAATAGAGGCTTCCTTTTTACAATTAAGTTTATACTCCGCAGGACTTTGTCCTGTGTATTCTTTAAAAACGCGAAAGTAAGTAGAGCGTGATTTAAAGCCAGAGTCGTGGTATACAGACTCAACGACAAACGAATCAGGCATCTGTTTTAAAAGTACTTTACTTTTTTCTACCCTAAAATAATTAATAAAAGAATAAAAACTCGTATAGCCATCGTTACGAATAATTTGTGTGAGTTTGTATTTAGGAATTTTTAATTCATCCGAAACTTTCTGTAGCGTTATGTTTGGATCAAGGTATAAATCTAATTCCAGAAATTTCTGAAGCCATAAGTGTATGTCAAATTCTTCAAGTTCTGGATGAAATTCAAGTAGATCAGAATCGATTGATGTAGACTGAATTAACAAATTGTTTTCTTCAGAAAATAAAAGAACAAAAAAGAAAAAGTAGAAGGCATAAAATATTAAAAGTAAGAGCGTGAAAATGAAAAAGAATGGGATTTTATATATACCAAATATAGCAAGTCCTTCACTAAGGCCCATTAGAATAAAAAGGGCAACAATGCCTTTCAACCAGATTACACGTTTTATATTGAGTTGGGAATTTTCTTCCTTCTGAAAAGCAATACAAGTTCTTATAAGGGGGTAGGATAAAATGGAATAAACGATCCATTGCAAAAAACTGACACTTCTAGCTGTAGCTGATAGAAGGGTATAATAAAAATTACTTTCCCAAACAGAATCCAAGGCTTCTTTAATGTCAATTTTATTTCCGTTAATCACTTCGGAAGCATGGTTTGATGCTACAGTAAAAGTTAAAATACAATCAAGAACAAATGGAGCAAAATGCCACATATCATTCAATTTTATTTTTTTCTCTGTATAGAAAAGTTTTCGTACAAATAAATAATTAAGAGGGATTATAAAAACCTTAATTGGCCCAGTAAGCCAAACCGAAAATTCAATGTCGATATTAAAAATTAGCAAACTGGGTGCTATATATAGAAC
>JAQIBQ010000052.1 GCA_027859005.1 Prolixibacteraceae bacterium
TTTAATTACAACGACTTTTGAAGTATGTTTAATTAATATTTAAAATTATGAAAAAGTCGATTCTATTAATGTTTCATCTGCTATTTTGGATATTTACAAGTTTATTGATAATTCTTGGATTCCAACTTCTGTCCATAACAGCTGCCATTTTGGGAGGAGGAGGTCCGAGTATTATGGATAATTTCATAGTATTATTAAAGGTATTACCCATTGGGGCTTGTATTTTTTATGCATCGTATTATTCTCTGAATTTTTTAATAAAACGAACTATCCGTTTTGTTTGGGTTGCAATATGCAATGGTATTTTGATTTCAATATTATTACTTTTAGAAAAGCATGATACAGGAAAAGTTGACTTTTTGGATTTTCTTATCTTAACCTTACCAATAATATATTTCAGTTTATTTGGTTTTTTATTTAAAACACTTATCGAATGGATAATGGACAGAAAAATAAAAGCTGAACTTGAAAAGGATAAAGTTACAAGCCAGCTTGATCTACTTAAATCACAGATTAATCCTCATTTCTTGTTTAATACCTTAAATAATATCGATGTCCTTATTTTAGATGAACCTAAGAGGGCTTCAGATTATCTTAAGAAACTTTCTGAAATATTAAGGTTCATGCTATATGAAACCGACGCCGAAAGAGTTCCGTTAGCAAATGAAGTTGAGTACATTAATAAATATATTGAGCTACAGAAAATCAGGACTTCAAATGATAAATTTGTGGAGCTAGAGATTGTTGGAAATGCTAATGTTGGATTTATAGCCCCTATGATTTTTATTCATTTTGTAGAGAATGCGTTTAAATATGCTACAAATAAGAAAATAGAAAACGCTATATCAATTCGACTTGACATATCTGACAGTAAGGTATCTTTTATGTGTAAGAACCACATCAACTCTAATGATTTAAAAGCACAAGAGTATAATGGATTAGGGTTTCAGTTAATTAAACAAAGACTTGATTTAATATACAAAGGAGATTATAATCTAGTTGTACACGAAGAGGATAGTTGGTATATTGTGAATCTTGAAATTCAATTAGATAATGATAAGTTGCATAATTGTAGAAGATGAACCACTTGCGTTAAAACGCACAATGGAATATGTATGTAAAATTCCCTATCTCGATTTACTACAATCTTTCGATAATGGTTTCGAAGCAGTAGGTTTTCTTAAAGCTCAGCCCGTTGATTTAATATTTCTTGATATCAAGATGGATGAATTAACAGGCATTCAATTTTTGGAATCCCTCGATAAAAAACCCTATGTAATTATTACAACCGCATATAGCGAATATGCTTTAAAGGGATATGAATTAAATGTGACAGATTATCTACTAAAACCATTTACAATTGAACGCTTTATTCAAGCTGTTGAAAAAGTATCGCACCAATTAGAAAAAGCACCTGAGAATAATCGTGATTTTTTCTTTGTAAAAAGTGATTATAAAATAGAGAAAATATTTTTCAACGATATACTTTTCATAGAAGGTATGAGAGATTATCGTAATATTCAAACTGAATCAAAAAAAATTCTGACCCTTCAAACTTTTAGAGATTTAGAGAAAGAATTACCAAATTCCTTGTTTTGCAGAGTTCATAAATCATTTATTGTGACATTAAATAAGATTGATATAATAGAGCGAAATAGGATTAAGGTCAAAGATAAATTGATTCCAATTAGCGAGACATATAAAGCAGATTTTTATAAAATAATAGGATTTAATAGTACTGGACAAAAACAACCAGGGCATAACATTATAGGATTTAAGGCACCGTTGAGCCCAACAAAGAGGTAGTAAATTCGAAACTTACTGCCTCTTTGTTGGTAATCACTCGTAATTAGCTTGCTCAATTGTGTTTTAAAGCGTGTTATAAATGAAATTAGCTCTTCTTTGTTATGTAGGAAATCTGCATGGTCGCTTTCATTTGTGTTTCATATGGCAGAGTTGATTAAGTGATCTAACTTTTGGGGTAATCAAAAACTAAAAATTGCTGTGTACAGTTCAGCTTTACAAGTTTCTATGCCAACAGATGGGAAAAAGTTAAATAAGCAGTTCTGCCCCACTTCAACTTAAACGCCGCTATTGTTGTGTTGTGCTGACTTTTGTTTGGCCAATTAAACAGTACAGCAAATGTTTTTTTAGTGTTTTTGTTGAGAGTAAAATATCTTTTGTTAAATTTGGTCCTAGTATAAAAACTAATTGTAAGTGGACATCCCTCTAGCGCCAAACAAAATGAACTGTAGCTCTTCGCTTCAAAGTGAGTTGAAAAATCTGCCATTAACAATATTTTGCAAATTCCATAAGGGGTTCAGTGGTATGCAAGCAGCGCTCTTCCGCTCATTCTCTCGTCATTACCATGACAGAGAATCACACGCAAACCCTTACGCAACTTGCAATTTATCGTGTACGCTAAGAGAAAAAGGCCATTTGTAGGGTAACTTTTTCGTAAGCCAAAAGCATTGGGATTCGGGCAAATTGCTCGATGAAATTTGCTAATGATTTCCAGCAGGTGCAAGTCCT
>JAQIBQ010000131.1 GCA_027859005.1 Prolixibacteraceae bacterium
TTAAGTAATGGTTTGTTACTTCGCGGTAGTATTTTTGGCTTGATATTTGAGCCCATTCGATCGAGTTGGGTAAGTCACCAGTCATTTCGTAAGCTAATGCAACATTAAGCATTATTTTACTTCGGGTTGCACTGTTTCCATAATTGGTGTATTGATTCCAATTTACTAAGGCTTCTTCCCAGTTACCTTCTGAAGCAAGTTTTATCGATTTATCGATAGCCGCTTTTTTTGTAACATAGTAATAGCGGGTTTCCTGTAGCCAAGTAGGTGAAATAATATCGCTAAATTCAAGTGCTATTTTTATTCCTGTTTCAGTACTTGCTTGTTTAACGCTCGGTAATCCTTTAAATAGTTCAATTAAATCATACTCGAAGTTGTCCCAAAAAACAGTATCCTGATTCATGATGAAATCAACAATGATATTTTTTGATTTTGGATAATAAATTCGCCAATGAGCTCTGTAGTAAAAATCGATAGAAGCATAGTGGGTTTTGTAACTTGAATAAGCATTGTATTCTTTATTTAAATCATAATTTGTTACCACTCTAGTTGCAATGTTTTCCAAAACAATCAATGCGTCGGTTTTGTACAAATCACACATTTCTTCTACATAATTCCAGTCAAGTGGGCTCGGTGTTTTTATGTAGCTTAAGTTCCGTGGAATGTTTCTCTCAACTGGTATTACAATATCAAATCGGTCAGAGTCGTATAGTAATTCTCCTAATACCCTTAAGGTTGTATCTGAAGTAATGCTATCGAGTAAAATTAGATTTGCATCAAAATTCTTTCTGAAAAAGGCGACTTGTAAAGAGTCTTCATTGTAGTTTTTAAACTCAGGAGTTAAACTTCGATTAAGTAAGGTAAAGCTTTGTATTGAGTCTGTTATTTTGAATTTTGGAGCTTGCGGTACCTCTACTTGAAATTTTTTAAGTTGAGCTGTTAGCTGTATGGTAATAAATAAAAGTACAAGTAAAAAGTATAATTTTCTCATGGCTTTAATTCATTCAGTTAAAATAGATTTATTGGCTTAGTAACTGCCCCAGAACTTTCTCAAAAACCATTCCAAAGAAAGCATAAGCATAAGTATAATTAGAAACCACTTCCAATCGATCAATGCTTGAATACTATTCTCTTTATGTGATTTTTCTTGAATGTTTTTCTCGTTATTCAAATGATCGATTAATGTAGAAGATTTTTCTTTTAGATATAACTTACCACCAGTATTGTTCGACAGTTGATTTAAAACTTTAAAGTTTGCTTGGAGATTTTGTTGTTCAATATTTACTTCTTCAACATTGAAGGTCCCACCCTTTGTAAAGCTTTCATCGCCATAAGCAGTTGTTGCTTCAAACGTATAGTTGCCAGGTGATAAATAGCCTAAGTTGAGATTGTATTCCGAATTGTTTGCATCGAATAAGTAGCTCAATTCATTTCCTGTAGAATCGGTTAAAATCAAGTTTACTTCAGCATTGTTTACTGGTTCATAAATCTCATTAAATACTTGAGCTTTAATTTTAACGGGTGACGTTTCTGAACAAATTCTATTGTATTTTATACGGAATTGATCTCGTTCTTCTTTGAGCGATAAATAATTAAATAAACTTACTATTAGCTGGTTAAACGCATTTTGATTGCCATAATTTTGAAATTCATGTATACGCCATCGCCAAATACCTTCTCCCATTATTGCACCAATTTTTCTATTTTCAATTTCACCGGCAATTAGCAAAGGGTAATTCATTTCGATACCATTTATTTGCTGATAGGCTAGTACATCGAATTCACTTCTAATTTCATATTCGGTGAAATGAGAAAGAAGTGGTGGATATATTTTTTCAACTTCCTTGATACTTGGAGGTAGACTGAATAATGAGAATGTTTCGTTAAAATATGGCGCACTTTCCTGGTTTAATAATGTTGGATTTAACAATACTCCAATGTTTAAATTATTCAAAGCCGAAATTGACGTTGAAGGGCCTACAATTAAAAGTAAAGGCACATTTGCTTCTTTTAGTGTACCAAAAATATCGAGATGTTGCGATCGAAGAGAAGGAAGCTGATTTAAAACAATTAAATCGTAATCCGTTATATTTCCATTGTATAGCGAAATATTTTCAGACGTAATTTTAAAGTTCGCTTGACTTTTTAATGTCTGAGTTAATGCACCAATATCGGGGTGAGGCCCTTGTGACAGAATTAGCACTTCTTTTTGATTGTCGTGTACTTCAATTGTGAATCGGTAGCGGTTGTTTTTTTTATTTTGTTCAATGCTTAATGGACTTAAAACAATCTCAACATTTTTTAATCCAATCTGATCTGCTATAATATTGTAGGTTTTGTTGAAGTAGTAATTGGCTTGTACTACTTCAATTTTTTCAGATTTCGAAAGTTTTCCGTTTATGTAAATCGAAAGTTGTGTGCTTGGTTGTGTAAATTCGGTGAACGTTACTTCAACTTCTACAGGAAATGTATTGTTTAGAAATACATTTGGATTATTTGTAACATCGGCAATTGCCTGATCAATTTTACTTAATGTATCGCCAACCCCAACCGAATATATTGGTGATTTTAATCCCAGTTGGTGTTGAATAGGATTTTTACCTTCGTTATAAATTCCATCGCCAACGAGTACTAATGCACCAACATTTAAATTGTAATATCTTTTATCTATTTCCGAAAGGAAGTTTGAATAATTAGATTTTTGAGAGCTAAAATCAGGAGAAATCCCTTTGCTAAGTTTCTCTCCAAATGTAAGTATTTCAATTTGAAACTTTTCCGATAGTTTGCTTTCAAAATCAGTAACAAGATTTGTAATATAGTTACGATTCAGTGTATCGTTTACAACTGATTCCGAATTATCAATTCCAACTAGTAGTATAGGTTTCTCAATTCTGTTTTTAATTGTTTCAATTAATGGCGAAAGCAGTAAGAATGATAGAATAAAAGCAGATAAAAAACGTAAACTGCTCAAAACGATCCTTTGACTTTTAATAAACTCATCGTCATTCTTTTTAATGAAGTACAACAAATAACTCAATGCAATAGAAAGAGATACAAGTACAACCAAAAGTATTCCGGCATTTGATATGGCAAATTGTATATTCAATGTTTGTGTTTTCTAATTAATACGCCAAAATAAGGAAAAAAATTGAGCTATTTGAAAGAAAGCTAATTTGAAGAAAAGTTCATTTCATCGAACGAAAATGGGCC
>JAQIBQ010000137.1 GCA_027859005.1 Prolixibacteraceae bacterium
CAGAATCAATGCAACATGCGGTTTCTAAACTAAGAGAGCTTGGAAATAACAATATAATGTTAACTGAAAGAGGGAATAGCTTTGGATATCAGGATCTGATTGTTGACTACAGAGGAATACCAGAAATGCAAAAAAACAATTGCCCTGTTATTCTAGACATTACTCACTCTTTACAACAACCCAACCAAAGCAATGGTGTTACTGGTGGACAACCTCACTTAATTGAAACAATAGCCAAAGCAGGAATTGCTGTTGGAGTAGATGGAATTTTCATTGAAACTCATCAAAACCCTTCTGAGGCAAAATCTGATGGAGCCAATATGCTTCCACTTCATAAACTTGAAATACTATTGGAAAAATTAGTTTCAATTAAATCCACAATTAACAAATTCTAAGATTTTTCGAACTTACGGATGGTAAAGTTAAACAATCGATGTTTTATAACATAAGCATTTTACTACATCAAGCACCTCTGTAATTGCACCTTACATTAAATTGGTTCCGATTAATAATGAATTGTGAATTAAATTATACTTGAAAGTTAGTATAAGATCAAACCTTGCTCCTATTTTCGGGTTCTTTTAGTGAAAATGAAAAGTTAACTATGCTTGCTTTTCATATCATTCACTTAGTAGAAACTAAAATAAAATTAGATGACTAGTAGATTACTGGAAGGCAAAAAAGGGATCATTTTTGGAGCTCTTAATGAATTATCAATTGCCTGGAAAGTGGCTGAAAAAGCAGTTGAAGAAGGAGCAGAAGTTGTATTGACAAATACTGCTATGGCTCTTCGTATGGGTGAAACAGAAAAACTCGCTAAAAAGTTAAACACAATTGTAATCCCTGCCGATGCAACAAGCGTTGATGATTTAGAGAATTTAATGAAGAAAACAATGGATCGATTTGGAGGTCAATTCGATTTCATGCTTCATTCAATTGGGATGTCTCCAAACGTTAGAAAAGGACGTCATTATAGCGATTTAAATTATAGTTACCTAGATAAAACTCTTGACGTTTCAGCGGTTTCATTTCACAAACTAATTCAAACTGCCCGTAAAAACGATGCAATTAAACAATGGGGGTCTATCTTAGGATTGAGTTATGTAGCAGCCCAACGTACTTTCTATGGATATAACGATATGGCCGATGCTAAGTCATTATTAGAATCGATTGCCCGAAGTTTTGGATACATATACGGTAGAGAAAAAAACGTTCGTATCAATACTATTTCTCAATCGCCAACTCCAACAACTGCAGGACAAGGAGTGAAAGGCTTTGATCACTTAATAGACTTTTCAGAAAGAATGTCTCCCCTTGGAAATGCAAGCGCTGATGAATGTGCCGATTACTGCTTAACATTATTTTCTGATTACACGAAAAAAGTTACCATGCAGAATCTTTTCCACGATGGCGGTTTCTCTAACATGGGTATGAGTCTACAAGCCATGCAACAATACAACAAAAGCTTTGAATACGATAAAGAACATCCGTTCGATTAGGTATAATTTGCAATTTCTATTGAACGAAGAAAGGGAGCCTTACGAGAGCTCCCTTTTTCATTTCTATAATTAGAAAATTACGTTATGTTTATCCAAACAATAGAGGCATAAAACAAGCCACTAAACCTAAATATTCTTCTTCTGTTTTATCTTTTGTGGTAAGAACCAATTGAGAAACAAATTTTTCATATTCAATTTGATTCATTATAGCTCTCTTTTTGATGGTACGATTTCCGGGCTCAACTAACATCACACCAAATCCATTCACTTGTTTTGCATATTTAATTTCGAAATCTTCATTTCGAACAACAAAACAGCATTCTCCATCTTTTTTTGGAGAATAAATAACCTTATAGTTTTTATTATTTGCAGAATAGGTCAAATCCCATGTTTTATAGGCAACATTGTCGATTACTACAAAATCGTCTGAGGGAGTTAGGATGTAATTACCAAATTCGGTATTTGTATTACCTTCAATTGTATTTACCGATGCAAAAACGTGTGTACTAAATGTACTAGCTAGTAGAACTGCTAAAATTAAAATTGTGTGTTTCATGACTTAATTTTTAGTGTTAAAAATGGCTTTCTATTTGTTTCATTACACGATATATGACGCGTACAAAGCTCTGATGTTACACACATTTACATATTCCTCTCATATTATCGGTGAAAGGCAATAAAAAACGGATGAACTGCACAGTTCATCCGTTTTATGTTAAATATATTTTAGCAAATCACTTCATTTTTCAAATAAAAGCATCTCACTTTTTGCTTTGTGTTCAATTTTGAAAGCAATCGAATCTAGAAAATAATTTATTGTTTTTTTGTCCTTGGTCGTTTACCTCTTGCTTTTGGAATCCCATCGGTCTTTTCATTACTATCAACTTCTTTACGAGGTCTAGTTCCTTTTTTGTCAAAATCTACAGGCTTTTTATCTGATTTCGATTCAAATGTAGTTACCTGTATTCCTGAATCGTATGTATTGTCTTGTGGTGGTTTTGAAGAAAAATCCTTCTTAGAATCATTTCCATCTCTTTTAAAACTAGGTTTATCAAAACTACGTTTTGTATCTCCACCAAATTCACTAGTCCTTCTATTTGGTTTAAAATCGCTACCTTTTCTTTCAAAACGATCTTCGTTCCTTCTTTTATCCGATTGAAAGCCTTCACTTCTTCTACCAGAACGAAATCCTTCAGAACTTCTTCTTTCACGATGTTGTTCAGGTCTGCCTTCACTCCTACTATCAGTACTCCTGAAGCCACCTTCTTTTCTCTCAGCTTGAAAAGAATCACTTCTTTTTTCTTCTTGTTCTTCAGTGTCTTTTCTAACCCCAGAATATACTTCAAATAAACGCAGGCTACATTCTAAAGCCCCATTATACAATGGAATACGTTCAGAAGGGCGTAATCCAATTTTCTTAAAACCATCTTCGTAATTACTAAAAACCCAAGCTTTAATTCCTACGAAATTTCTTTTTAATTGCCCTCCAATCATTTCATACAAAGGATCTACCTTTCGCTCATTCATTTTTTCGCCAATTGGCGGATTTATAACAAGCAACCCTTCAGCTTTCTCTGGTTTAAAAGCAGAAAAATCAAGAGCCTTAAAATCAATGGTTTTAATAACGCCAGCACTTTTTGCATTTTTCATAGCCACATTTATTCCTATTTCAGAAATATCAGAAGCATATATATTGTGTTCAAATGGAATTTCGTAATCATCGTTATAAACCTCTTCAAATAAATCAGAATCAAAATCTTTCCATTTTTCAAAGGCAAACTCGGAGCGAAATATGCCAGGTGGAATATTTCTAGCAATTAATGCAGCTTCGATTGGAATAGTTCCTGAACCACACATGGTATCATAAAAATCGGTTTGACCTTTCCAACCAGTAATTTTAAGGATTCCAGCAACCAATACCCCATTTAAAGAAGCATCGTTTTGAACTAGTTTATATCCTCTATTGCTTAACGATTCACCTGAACTATCTATCGATACAGTAAGCGTATCTGAAGAAGCATGAGTATTTATCGTAAAATCAGGCTTTTCTGTATTATTAGAAGGGCGTTTCTTTGTTTTAGCTCTGAAACGATCAACAATCGCATCTTTTGTTTTTAAGCTTACAAACATTGAATTATTAAAAGCATCAGAAGTCGCTGTACTTATAATGGCAAAAGATTGAGTTACATCGAAATGATTCTCCCATTCAATACTATTTATACTATCGTATAAATCAGTTGGATTTGAAATAGGATATTCTCCTATTATTCGTTGAATACTTGTTGCAGTTCGGCAACAGAAGTTTGCCTTGTATAAAATCTCTTTTGATCCGCTGAATTTCACACCCCTTACAACTGCTTCAACTTTGGAAGCACCTAACTCTTCTAATTCAGCCTTCAAAACCTCTTCTAGTCCAGTTAAGGTTTTGGCCAACATTTGATATTTATCAGAACTCATTCAATAAAATTATAACCGTCAATT
>JAQIBQ010000200.1 GCA_027859005.1 Prolixibacteraceae bacterium
ATATTTAAGACTTTCCACTCGAACGAAACAACATTCCGAAAGGTTTGTCCTGCTTTGTTTTTTCTCTTTTTTTTTATAAAATTACTTTCCCTCTATTAATCTTATTATTGGGAACAAGATTGAGTTATTTCAAGAATTGTTTTTCAGTTGGAAATATTTCTTTCAAATCAGCTCCTGTTTCTGAAAGTTTAATGAGTGCCGTAATTTCCACTATAGCATATATTTGAGTAATATCTAGCCTTGTTTTATCTCTTTTTAGATAAAAATTCCAACAAAACTATAAATCATAACTTATTACTATTGTTTGGTCAACTTTTCTTCTGTTAATTTGCCAACCGAATTAAATAGCAATAACAATTGAAAAAAGGGTGAAGCAAATTAATCGTCATATTGTACTTAAAATATTTTCATTTTTACTTATTGTATCAATAGGAATATGGACAGCAAGTAAGTCTGTATTTTATCATGCACATTTATTGCAAAAAGGAAAAATAATCTACCACTCTCATCCATATAATACAAGCAACGATAGTACTCCATTTAAAAGCCACGAACATACCGATGCTCAACTAGTAGCAATCGACCATTTAAATATTATAATATTTGCTGTTATTGTGCAATTTTTGATTGTACTTACAAAAAAATATTTTAAGCATACTCAACAGAAATTTGATTATACCGAAATAAATATTTGTAATACGCTCGGTCGTTCTCCTCCTTCTTTTCTTTTTGCATAATCACCATTATTTAGTACAATTTTTATTTCTAATACACCAGTTATTACAATAGTCCGGTAAGCATTTTGCAATGCAGTGATAATAAGACAATTAAAAAAGTATCAATTGCGCATGCAACTCGCTAGCAATCAATGGCCTACAGTGTGTCTCGTTACTCAAATCTCAAAATCTAACGATCTATTGTTATTGCTGTGTCTCAATTTTTGATATGAAGAAAATTATTCTCGTATTGCATCTGATTTTTAGTATAATCCTAATTTTAAATGTCAATACCATTTTTGCTCAAAACCGCGGAAATCATGGGAAACATGGTTACCGTCATCAAAAAACCGATGCCAACATTGTAGGACATGTAGTAAGCGGAGATGAACATCTACCTTTTGTTAGTATAGCCATAAAAGGCACAACCATTGGAACAACAACCGATGAAACCGGTCACTTTCAACTCATAAATCTTCCTCCAGGCAAACACATCGTTGCTGTTAGTATGATTGGGTATAGACCACAAGAAAAAAAAGTTACACTTGAGGCAAAACAAACCATTGAAATCAAATTTAAACTGGAAGAAGATGCGTTAAATATTGAGGAAATAATTGTATCGGCCGACCGTAGCGAACAGAAAAGAACTGAAGCACCAGTAATTGTTAATACCTTGTCTCCAAAAATATTTAACGCTTCGGCCTCAGTAACATTGGGTGAAGGCCTTAACTTTTCTCCAGGATTACGCATGGAAAATAATTGCCAGAACTGTGGATTCTCCCAAGTTCGCATGAATGGGATGGAAGGTGCATATTCACAGATACTGATCAATAGTCGTCCTATCTTTAGTGGATTAGCAGGCGTATATGGCTTAGAACTAATACCAGCCAACATGATCGAAAAAGTTGAAGTTGTGCGCGGCGGTGGTTCTGCATTATTTGGTAGCAATGCAATTGCAGGAACAATTAATATCATTCTAAAAGAACCAAAAGCGAATACATACGAAGCTGGTACTCAAACATCTTTAATTGGCGTAGGCACCGATGGTTTGGCTAGCGATTATTCCGTTAATTTCAATACAACACTTGTTTCCGACGACCACCGCTCAGGGGCTTCACTTTATGGATTTACCCGTGACCGGGAAATGTACGATGCCAATAATGATGCATTTTCAGAGATATCGAAATTAAAGAACTTAACTTTTGGAGGAAGAGCTTTCCACCGATTTAATAATCGCGACAAATTAGCGCTCGACTTCTTTGCTATTAAGGAGGATCGTGCTGGTGGCAACAAGTCAGATTATACTATGCACGAGCGAGATATATCAGAAGCAGTAACTCACGATATGAAAGTAATTGGTTTGTCTTATGACTGTTTCTTCAGAGATTACGACCTGCTTTCAGTATACGCTTCTGGCCAATTCCTTAATCGCGATTCATATTATGGAGCAAACCAATCATTAAGCGATTATGGTAAAACAAGAGACAACTCTTACAATGCAGGTTTTCAATACAAAGCCAATTTCAGTAATTCAACATTAGTTGCAGGATTAGAGAGCACAGGTGGTTTTCTACTCGATAAAAAATTAGGTTATTTAGACATTGATAATGCAGTCATTGAGAACAATAAAATTGTAGATATCCCTCATACCGAAAACACCATTGTGGCCAATCAGTCATCAATCACAACTGGAGCTTTTGCTCAATACGAATTCAAAATGGATGGTTTCAAAATTGCAGCAGGTGGCCGTCTCGATCATTACGAAATTAAAGACCTTGACGATACCTCTAAAACGCCTAAAACAGGTAACGCATTTAGTCCTAGAATAAGTATAATGTATAATGTAATTGGTGCTCTTCAAGCACGTGTCAGTTATTCACAAGGCTATCGTGCTCCTCAAATTTTCGACGAAGATTTACACATAGAAACATCTGGTTCTCGCAAAGTGCTTCATGTAAACGATCAGAATTTAACACAGGAGACCAGTCACAGTTACATGGCTTCGTTAGACTATAACAATTTAATAGGAAATGTGTACACAAGTATTTTAGTTGAAGGATTCTATACCCGACTGGTGGATGCTTTTGCAAATGAAATCGGAATCCCCGATGAAACTGGTACAGCAATTTACACTCGTATTAATTCTGAAGGTGAAGCAGCAGTGCAAGGTGTAAACATAGAACTTCGACTCAAACCCAGTAAAACATTATCGTTGAGCTCTGGATTAACAATACAAAACAGTGCTTTTGATGAGCCTCAAGATTTTAATGAAACCAATTTCTTTCGTACTCCTGACAACTATGGATTCTTCGCAATTGATTGGGATTTTCACAAAGGATTTTGTTTCTCAACAACCGGAAACTATACTGGCAAGATGTTAGTTCCTTACTTTGGCTCTGATAATTTAAATGGCGAATTACGAAAATCAGATCCGTTTTTCGATTTGGGTGCTAAGCTAAGCTATAAGGTAAAATTGAATGGTGCATCGGTTGAATTTAACGGAGGTATTAAGAATATTTTCAACTCATACCAATCCGATTTCGACTCAAAAGTTGATCGTGACCCAGCCTACGTTTATGGCCCTTTGAAACCACGTACGATATTTTTAGGTGTTAAATTTGGAAATATATTATAAAAAATATCGTTTCTTAGTTTACAACTTGAAATTGGTGTATGCATAGAAAATTGATAATTATTATTTTCTTTTTATTTCCAACAGTAATATTTGCTCAGTCGGCCAAAGAGCTAAATCAAAATTTCACTAAATTCTTACTGGAAGGAAACGAAAAAGCCTGGGAGAAACAGGTATATAAATTACAGAGCAAGCAATTATCACAAAAAGAATCGGAGATTTTATTATCGGCTGAATACGGACTCATTGGCTTTTATATGGCTAATAATCAACTTAGCGATGCTGAAAAAATGATTGGTCATTTTGAAAATCATCTATCTTCTATAAGCAAAACAAACATTATAGATGCCACTAATTTAGCCTATGAGGCTTCAATCGCTGGATTCAAAATAGCAATTTCTCCAGGAAAAGCAATATTTCTGGCAGGTGTTAATAAGCGAAAAATAGAAAAAGCTTTAAGTATTGATCCCGACAACCCAATTGCTTTATTTGAGCAAGCAAATTCCTTGTTTTTCAGGCCAGAGAATTTTGGTGGAAATCAGAAAAATGCGCTTACAATTTATGAAAAGGCATTTTCAATTATGGAAAAAGAAATTCCATCTCATTGGATCTATTACAATACTGGTGTTTGGCTCGGGCAAGTATATACTCATTTCAATCAACTAAAAAAAGCAAGACACATTTACGAACAACTTTTAGACAAAGCACCCAATTATAAAATTGTTGCTGAAGTACTATATCCCAATATTAAACTTAGTGAATTTGATGAAAAATGGGATGCCTTCCTCGAAGATACAGATGAAGATTAATTTTTAATCCATTCCCTTACATTCTGGAACTTTAAAATAACAAAAACGAAATTGAAACTTCCAATGACAAAGCTGTTGGAGGATCGTTAACGAAAACATTTATAAAAATTGAGTCAGGAAAAATCTTCCTTGGTTAATTCAATAGCATTTTAGATTGGAACCCAGAATCAACGAGGAAATTTCAATTTCAAATTTCGATCATACATTATTATACTGCCCGCTACCGAAACATTTACACTTAATACGGTGTCGAACTTTACCAAAAAATGCGATTTTTCAATGGCGTTTTTAGTTAAACCATTATCCTCTGCACCTAACAAATATACACATCGGCGAGGATGTTAAAATTCTTCTAAAGGCACTGCTCTTTCATCAAGCTCCACACCAACTAACTGGGCTCCTTTGGGCAAATGATTATAAAAATCATCGAAATTTACGAAATGGAAATAGGGCATTGCTCCAGTGGCTTTATGAGTATCGCAAGCCTGTTTTGCGTAACGTTTTCCAACAGTAAAAATAAAACTGGCTCCCATGTTTTGTGCCGAACGCCATAAAACCCCAAGATTTTCAGGAGTTTTTCCATTCTGAATTCCAATGCCAAAAAAACCTTGTTCCAGTGTATCAATCATTGATAAGAATTAATTCGAACTGCAAATATAGTTTAAAAGTGAAAATTAAATCGTTAAAATTCATTCAAAATATATCAAATCAACTATTAAAACAATTACTTTTCAAATGAAAATTTGAGAAGCTAAGCTTATCCTCTATTTTTGTAAAAAACAGCGGGAAACAAAACATGGATAGAAAAAAACTATATTTATTTAACAATCTAAATATCGAAGAATATTGCAACTTACATTGCTCTGATGTAATTTTTGAACGAGGGTTCGATTATTTAAATAATTATCGAGTTATTTCAGATTGGCAACCACCAACAAAAAAAAATGACATTATCGTATCGGTTCAAGGAAGTAAAATTTATGATGTTCATGTTAAATATTTTAATTCCTCCGAAATAACAACTCATTGCAACTGCCCCTATAGCTTTGGTGGTTTGTGCAAACACGAGGTTGCGGCATTAATGCACATTGACATGACGAATACTCCTGCAACAAAAGTGATTGAAATTGAACCCAATCCTGTCACTGATGAGAACTGCACCATCTGGGAATTAGATAAACTCAATGAAGAATATTTAGACGCTTTTGCAAATAAACTTGATTATCGGTTTAATGAATTTCATGATTACCGATTTTCAATTTCAAAATTACTTGCAAAAAAAATCCAGTGTAAGATCATTCCTGGGTATAACAGTTAAAAAGAGAAGGAACAAAAGGTTGAAGTAAGTATTCATCCGCTAGGCATTCAGCTAACCTGTAGTTGCAGCAGCTGGAACAAAGGTGTTTGCAAACACAAATTGGTTACGCTAGAGAACTTAGCCGAAGAGCGTTTTTTTCCTGACGTAATTTACCCTGAAAATAAAAAGAAAATTACCGACAGCATAATGGCATCATTTGGACTAACTGGTAAAGTGCCGGAGAAAGATTTTATCAACTTCTTTATTACTCAAGATGGTCATATCAGTTTAAGTGTTGCTCCAAAATACGATGGAATTCAGCCTGTCGACCTTGATGAAAGAATGGCTTATCGTGAGGTTTTTCTATCAAATACACTAGCTGCGGGAGAAGTAAAAATCGATTTACCTGAGTTTCCAACAGAAGAAGAGTCAACCGCAAAATTTGCTCTTGGTTTTCAACTTGTTTACATTCCGTTTAATGAACGGATTCAAATTATACCCATTGCAGGAAAGCTAAATAAACGAGGTACTGCCATGATTTCAAATTTTGAATACTACGATGAAACCTCCATTCTACCTATTACCGAAAATATCGAAGATGAAAAGCTGATCAGACTTTGCCATAAAATAGCTCCTGAAAAGCTGGATAATTACCTAAGGCGCAAAGAGATAAACCCAAGACAAGATATCGAAAATTATGCATCAACAGAACTGATTCAGTACTTGATGCAATATCTTCCTGAACTGTTTCAACGACTAAGTAAGCAAGCTTTTGTTTTTATCAAAAATGAAAAAAACCACGGATATTATGACGCAGTACCGAAAAAGAAAAATCTCAGTAGAATTGAAGTATCGATGATACCAGCTAATTTAATTTATAGGTTAACTGAAGACGAAATTTTTGTTGACTTGTTACCGGTTATCGAAATTGAGGGTGAAGAATATTTGTTTGACGATGAACAGATTGAAATACTGAACCCTGTATTGGTAAAAATTGGAAGCACAATCCACCTAATAAACGGCTTACAACATGCGCTAGGGGTTAAAAACACTTATGAATCGAGCAGCATAAAAATGGTGAATGATCACTTGTCAGTTTTTTTAGATGAATATGTTATTCCACTCTCCCAATCATTCGATATTAAATTTGATCAACTTTCAAACTACGACATGGAAGAATTAAAAGTAAAACCTGTTAAAAAGAAGTTATACATCAGCGGAATGGGGAATTTTGTACTTTTTAAACCGGTTGTTGAATACGAAAAAAACATTGATATTGAGTTGCTGAAAAAGGGAACTCCTGTTACGATTAATGGTCATATCATTCATAAAACCATACGTGATGAAAAGTACGAGGATGAATTTGATAGTTTTTTCAGAGCCTTACATCCTTCGTTCGGGAAACAATATCCACACGAATTTTACAACCTGAAGGTAGATCAGATGATCGAAAAGTTCTGGTTTTTCGATGCTTTTGAGAAACTTAAAGCTTTCGATGTTGAAGTGTATGGCCTCAACGATTTGAAAAATTTTAAGTACAGCCCCTTTAAAGGAACTGTAAATACAAACTTGAAATCGGGGAAAGATTGGTTTGAAGTTAAAGTGCAAATAGCATTTGGCGATAACAAAGTATCACTTAACGAAGTTCGGAAAGCACTGTTAAAAAACGAACGCTATATAAAACTTTCAGACAATTCGATTGGAATTTTACCCGAAGAGTGGCTTGAAAAATTCAATCGTTACTTACGTGTGGGAGAAATAAAAGACGATAAATTACTCATTTCGAAAAAGAAATTCCCGATTGTAGAAGAGCTGTTTGAGGATATTGACGATGCCGAAATACTAAAAGAACTTGCCGAAAAAAGAAGGTTCCTTAAAGAATTTGAAGAGATTAAACAGGTAAAACTTCCAGCTGGCATTAAAGCCAATTTGCGCGATTATCAAAAATCGGGTTTTAACTGGATGTGTTTTTTACACAGTTTTAAATGGGGCGGCATTTTAGCCGACGATATGGGCCTTGGAAAAACCCTTCAAGCCATTACTTTTCTGAAAAAAATTGCAAAAGAAGATAAAAGACCATCGCTGATTGTTGTGCCAACAACGCTGATTTTTAACTGGGAAAACGAGCTTAAAAAGTTTTGCCCATCGCTAAAAGCACATTACTACTACGGGAGCAACAGAGAGAAAAACGAAGACGTTTTCAATAAAAGCAATCTGGTAATTACCACCTACGGACTGGTTGTAAACGACATTGAATTTTTGAAATCAATTGAGTTCAATTACATTATCCTCGATGAGTCGCAAGCCATAAAAAACCCAAGCTCGAAGCGGTTTAAAGCGGTGAACTTACTTACTGCGAGCAACCGGATTGCCATGACCGGCACTCCAATAGAAAACAACACTTTCGATTTGTTTGCCCAAATGAGCTTTGTTAACCCCGGATTTCTTGGTAGTGCCAACCATTTTCGCGATCAGTTCTCAACCCCTATCGACCGCGATGGTGATAAACAAAGAGCAGCCGAATTGCAACAAATGATTGCGCCATTCGTGATTAGACGGACCAAAGAACAAGTGGCTACCGAACTACCTCCAAAAACCGAAGATGTAATTTATTGCACCATGGATAAGGAACAACGTGGTGTTTACGATGCCTACCGTAACAAAATCAGAGAACAACTGATGGAGAAAATTGAAACTGAAGGTTTTGGCAAATCGAAAATTCATGTGTTGGAAGGATTGTTGAAACTGAGACAAATTTGTGATTCTCCTGCACTTTTGTCGGATGACGAAAATTATGGCGACGACTCAGTAAAAATTAAAGAGCTGATGAGACACATTACCCGCAAAACATCGAACCATAAAATTGTCATCTTCTCGCAGTTTGTAAAAATGCTTGCCCTGCTTAAAGACGAGGTTGAGAATATGAATATCAATTATGAATACCTCGACGGACAATGCAATCAAAAGCAACGGAAAGCCAGTGTTGCCCGATTTCAGGAAGATGACAACTGCCGTTTATTCCTGATTAGCCTAAAGGCCGGAGGCACGGGTATAAACCTCACGGCTGCCGATTATGTTTATATTGTTGATCCGTGGTGGAACCCGGCTGTTGAAAACCAAGCCATCGACCGCTGTTATCGGATTGGTCAAGATAAAAAAGTCTTTGCTTACCGTATGATCTGTAAAGACACCATCGAAGAAAAAATTATTCAGTACCAACAAGACAAACGAGACGTTGCTGAAGGCATCATCCAAACCGATGAAAACTTTATGAAAAAACTCACCCAAGATGACGTTAAAGCTATTTTTGGTTGATAATTTTATGTTTCCTAAAACAAGAACTGCCATTATCTGTCAATTCATTGATTGAAATACAGCCTATATCTGTCAACGCATTGACAGTATATTGGCTTTAATCTGTCTGTTCATTGACAGATTAAATAAATATTTCTGTCTTTGTATTGATGAAAAAATACAAGATGGAAGTATTAATTCAGCGCTTTATCAAAAAATACGGCCGTACACAAATTAAAACAACCTTAGAAAACCTGAGAAAATTTACCTCGACAATCCAACCTGAATGTATGCTATGATGGATAACCAGGCCGATATTGGCAACATTCGCGAAACCTTTTTTTACAACCAGGTGAGCCAGGTTTACGAAGTAATGGCATCGCCCTATTCCGATTTTTTGGTGAATGGAAAGTTTACTTTTGAAGTTGGAGGAAAAAGCAAAAAGAAGAAGCAGATTTCGAACATCGAAAATTCGTTTGTGCTAAAAGACGATATCGAAACAGGATACGAAAACGTGGTTCCTTTGTGGCTATTTGGTTTTTTGTATTGAGGCTTTGCTGAATTCAAAAGGGGCTTGATCAGCTTTTTTCCTTTAAGGAACAAAAAAAAAGCTGAATTTCGGTCGTGTTCACGAAACTCAACCTGAGTAATTCTAACGCGTCCTTAGGTTTCGGCCAAGCAAGATGATAATTTAATCTATATTCATTCGTATAAATGCCTATCTTGTCGTTTATCAATAATGTGAATTTAAAAGACTCCAAAAAAGTGTAACCTTAACCTAGTTAAATGAAACTCCTCCTTTTATTTTTAACCTCCTTGCCCCTATTAGTATCTGGTGTAAAAACTTCAGCAAACCAAGACGAATCGAATCAAAAAAAATCACCATAAACCCGGCATTAAATATTGGTATCGAATCAGGATTATCTTTTCGCCTGGAATGGGAGAATGTCGAACAAAGAAAATTTATTTTCAACACCGATGTGGGGCTATTTTTTAAAGATGATACTTATATCATGCTCGATTTAGGAGAGGGATATGGTTATCCGCTTATCTATTCAAATGGGCATGCACTATTTGCTAATGGATTTCTAACATTCATGCAACAAACCATGCCAATTGGAATGGCACTATTTAGGTATGGACCAACTGCAAAGCTGGAATTTGAATATCGTAAAACCTGGAATAGATTTTCTGTTCAGGTCGCACCAAACTACAGACAAATGGTACTGTTCAGTAAATTTATGGACTACCCCTGGAATATTGATTGGAGAAATTCTTTTGGACTTCGACTTGGTTTAATGTACAGCTTCACTCTCAATGGTTCGAGATTGTAAAATGGTGACATGTAGTGTTTATAATTCCAAACCTTAACGTTTTGTCCTTGAGTTTCCTATTCAGGAATAAAAATGGCTGAATTACGTTCGTGTTCACGAAACTCAACCTGAGTAATTCTCACGCGGTTGTTGGTTTCTTTTAAAATGAAGGGATTCATTTTTTGATAAATGTATTCGGCATAACGCTCGGCGCCAACATGTGGCATTATTCGCAATTGAATTAAGCCTTGTTTATCTAATTGTTTGAATAACTCTAAATCGGGATCGTCTTCCGACACGATGGTGGTATGGTCGAACATATAGGCCATCCAGTCTTTGGGACTCATGCCGTCGATGGTAGACTTTGCCCGTTTCATGCCTCCAAAATCCCACACCCAGTTACGATGATCTAAATCGCCCTCGAACCATAGTTTAAACGAAACTCCGTAACCGTGAAGGTATTTACAATGCGAATCGGTAGCCCGCCACTGACGGAACACAGTACTGAAACCGTCGAATACTTTGGTAGATTGAAATTTTGCCATAAAAATCAAATTTAACCTCTAAAAATCAAATTTAACTTAATTTAAGCACAATCATGTTTCATTAACTAGTAAAAATTACTCAAAAAAAGGTCTATTTTTGATATTCAATTCATTTTCGAAACACAATGAAAATTCTCCATACTTCAGATTGGCATTTAGGTAAACGGCTCGATGATTTTTCACGCCTTGAAGAACAGAAAGCCATCATGCAAGAAATAGGTACAATTGCAGATACAGAAAAAGTTGATGCTATTTTAATTGCAGGCGATCTATTCGACACCTTCAACCCGCCAACCGAGGCCATCGACCTCTTTTATAGAACCTTAAAACAGTTAACCAATAATGGTCAACGCCCAGTGATAGCGATTGCTGGGAATCACGATTCGCCCGATCGGATTGAGGCACCTGATCCGCTGGCACGCGAATGTGGGATTATATTTGCCGGTTATCCAAACTCGAAAGTTGAGCCCTTTGAATTGGAATCGGGAGTTAAAGTACTGCATAGCGAAGAAGGATTTCTGGAACTTCAATTACCTAATACCAAAATTCCTTTACGCATTTTACTTACTCCTTATGCCAATGAGTTTCGTTTAAAAACAAGTTTAGGCCTAGAAAATAGCGAAGAAGAATTGCGCGAAGTATTACAAAGCAGTTGGAATAATTTGGCTGATAAATATTGTGATTCGAAGGGAGTAAACATCCTCTTGTCTCATCTTTTTGTTGTACGTAAAGGTGACAAAATGCCCGTAGAACCCGATGATGAAAAACCGATACTTCATGTAGGTGGCGCTCAAGCTGTTCACACCGAAAATATCCCAAAACAAATTCAATATACAGCTTTGGGACACCTGCACCGTATGCATTGTGTAGACAATCAATTTGGATTGGTTTACTATTCAGGAAGTCCGTTATCATACAGTTTTGCAGAAGCCAATCAACGGAAATATGCTTTGATAGTTGACATTGAACCAGGACACTTTACCAGTGTTCAAGAAATTGAACTTACCAAAGGCAAACGCTTATTACGTAAACGTACTGAAGGAATAGAGGAAGCCATTCAGTGGTTAAGCGAAAACCAGGATGCACTTGTTGAACTTACACTAGTAACCGAAACATTCCTTACAGCTAAAGAGAGAAGAGAACTTACCGCGGTGCATCAAGGCATTGTATCGGTTATACCTGAAGTGACAAACAAACAAGAACTTTCAGGAGAAGCTAAAAAGCAAATTGACTTGAGCAAAAGCATGGAAGAACTTTTTATCGACTATTTCAAACACGAAAAAGGCCAAGAACCCAATGAAGAATTGATGAAGATGTTTAATGAAATGATGGCCGAGTAACAAATTCACCACAGATTACACAAATGAACACAGATAGAAAAAAAAACATAGAATACAAACAAAATGAAATTTATCCAACTATTGATCTGCGATAATCCGTGATATCTGTGGTGAAAAAAAGGTGCACCACGGATTACACAGAGGCACACCGATTATAAAAAATAAAATAATGAAAATTCAGAATAGAAATATTTATACAGCAATTAATCTGCGATAATCCGTGTAATCCGTGGTAAAAAAATACAATACTCATGAAAACAACTGATCTTCAAAAACTAAATGAAATATCCTATAAAATAATAGGAGCAGCATATAAAGTACATTCAGAACTTGGTCCAGGATTGCTGGAATCAACCTATGAAGTTTGCCTGGAATACGAATTATTGAACTTAGGATTTAAGGTTGAACGTCAGAAAGCATTACCATTGGTCTACGATAAAATAAAACTAGATGCTGGTTATCGTATTGATCTGCTTGTGGAGGACAACATTATACTGGAATTAAAATCGGTTGAAGAAATTGCCCCCATTCACAAAGCACAAATTATGACCTATTTAAAACTTTCAGGACTAAAGCTTGGACTTTTAATGAATTTCAATGTGTTGGATATGAAGAAAGGAATAAAAAGAATAATAATGTAAAGTGTCGTTTAGATAGATTAATCTGTGGTAAAAATAATTCACCACCGATTACACAGAGGTACACAGATTGAAAAAATGAAAAAACAAAATAGATGTTTTTATCAGTAATTAATCTTTGACAATCCGTGATATCTGTGGTAAAAAAAAAATTGCACCACCGATTACACAGAGGTACACAGATTAAAAAAAAAGAAAATTCAGAATAGAAATATTTATTCAGCTATTAATCTGTGGTTAAAAGAAAAAAGACAATATAAAATACATACGAAGTGAATTTATTCAACTATTAATCCGTATAATCTGTAGTAAATACAAGTTATGATACCAATACAACTCACCATACAAGGTTTATACTCTTATCAGGAGAAACAAACCATTGATTTTACTCAATTAACAGCTGCCAATTTGTTTGGTATTTTTGGATCTGTTGGATGCGGAAAATCGTCTATTTTAGAAGCCATTACTTTTGCATTGTACGGCAAAACCGATCGTTTAAACCTATCGGGCGACAACCGCAATTACAACATGATGAATTTGAAATCGGATGAACTACTTATCGAATTCATTTTTGAAACGGGGAAGGCTCAGACCGCTTATCGGGCAACAGTAGCAGGTAAAAGAAACAGCAAAAATTTTGAGGATGTAAAAAAACTAGATCGGAAAGCATACAAGAAAATAGATAATCAATGGAGCCCCATCGACACTGACGCTCTAGAACAAGCTATTGGCTTAAGCTACGAAAACTTCAAACGAACCATTATTATTCCTCAAGGACAATTCCAAGAATTTCTTCAGTTGGGAAATAAGGATCGTACCCAAATGATGAAAGAATTATTCAACCTTGCCAAATACGAGTTTTTCTATAAGGTCACTGCTCTAGAGTCGAAAAATAACGCTGCAAAACAAAACATTGAAGGACAATTACAACAATTAGGTGCAATTGATTTAGAGCAAGTTGGATTGTATAAAACACAGCTCGCCGAACTTGAAAAAGAACTTGTATCTTTTAACCAAGCTCTTGCAAAACAGCAACAATTCGAGAAGGAATTACAAAACATTCAACAACTTACGCTTAAGAAAACACAAATTGAAAAGGAGTACAATCTTCTTTTGAACCAACAAGAAAAGCACAAGAAACTGGAAAACAAAATTGCCCGATACGAAGAAGCTCAAATCAAATTCAAACACCAGCTCGATTCATTGCACACAACCAATGAGAAACACGAATCGCGTGGGAAACAGATAAAATTTGACACCACCAAACTAAAGGAAGAACAAGCGAACATTGAAAAGCTCACCAAGCTTTTGGACAAGATAAAACCCGCCTACGAAAACCGCGAAGACTTAAAAAAACGAGCCAACGAACTTACCCTCCTTTTGCAAATGAAAGCATTGAGCAAAACAATTTTAGAGGAAGAAGATCGCTTAACAAAAGGCGCTCAGGTTTGTAATGAAACCATTAAGCAGTTTGACAAATCGAAAATCGAAAAACAAGAATTAGAAGAGAAAATAAAAAAGACAAAGAAACTACTACCCGACATCTCGCTGCTTTCCAAAATTAAAACCTGGTTTGTTGAGAAAAACAACTTAGACAAACAGTTGAATGAAACGGACAAAGAACTTGTGAATTATGAGGCTGACATTAAGAAATTGAAAGGTGATTTATTTAAAATTCAGCTTCATTCTATTTTTAAAGACCTCCCTAAAGCTGCTGATTTCGCGGATACGATGCAATACCTTAATAATTATTCGATGCAAATTAAGGTACAACAAAACAAGCTGATCAAGGAAGAAAATCACATCCCGGTAAAGGCACAAGTAAAAGAATATTCAAAAAACTTGGAAGATGGAAAAGCCTGTCCCCTATGTGGATCACTTGATCATCCTGAAATGTATAAAGCCGATGAAATAAATGAAGTTCTCTCCAGATTAGAAAAAAATAAACAGCATTTAGATAAAGAGTTGGAGCAATTATCAACCCTGGTAAATCAAATCAATCAGATTGAAAACCAGAGCCAACTTATAATTAAGCAAAAACAGTTAGTCGCTGAAAAGAAGAAAGCTAAACAAAAGCAAAATGAGGAACACAACAAACTATTTGTTTGGGATAAATACAAGGAAGAAAAAAAACTAAACAGTGCTTTTCGAGATGCTGATGAAGTACAGAAAGAGCTGAAAGTGCTAGAAAAACATCAAGAAGAAATTGCGAAACGATTAGATCTGGAAGAAAAAAACAAAGAGCGGTTTCAAACTGCCGTTGACAAAATTAAAACGTCTCTTACGGTGCACAATACGGAACTAAAAACAATAAGCAAGCAACTCAAGTCTATTGATACCGAATCGTACAACGAAACTTCTGCTTCTAAAATAGAAGAAGAGAAAGTAGGATTATTGAATGAGTTCGCTCGTCTTGAAAAAGAGTTCAATGAAAAAAACACGCAATTAACAGAACAAACCAAAGCACACAACACTTTATCTGGGAGTTTACTTGCAAACCAAAATGAGTGGGAGCAAGAGAAGTTAACTATAGCCGAACTGAACAAACAAGTTCAAGAACAGCTTCAGGCCTCAAGCTTCGACACACTCAATGAAATTAAACAATTGCTTGCAGAACCATTCGACTCCAAACGAGAGAAGCAAAAAATTACACAATACAATGAATCACTTGTGAGACATAAATCTCAACTGGATGAAATACAGAAAGAGATTGGAAACCAAGTTTATGACAGTGAAGTTCACCAGAAATTACAAGCACAATTGCTTGAGTTGAAACAGTTGATTGACCAAAAAAATCAAGAACAAGGGAAGGTTTCAGAACTATTGAAGAAGCTAGAGAAAGACATAGAGAACCAATCAAAATTATTAAAGGAAAAAGAGCAGTTAGATTTGAGGGCTGAAAACATTAAAACCATGAAAGGCCTCTTTAAAGCAAGTGGTTTTGTGAACTACATTTCGTCGGTTTATTTGCAGAACCTTTGTAATGCTGCAAACGACCGTTTTTTCCAACTCACCAAACAGAAGCTAAGTTTAGAAATCACTGAAGACAATAATTTCCTGGTGCGTGACTTTATGAATGGCGGAAAAACCCGAAATGTTAAAACTCTTTCGGGCGGACAAACTTTCCAAGCAGCTTTGTCGCTGGCTCTGGCCTTAGCCGATAACATTCAAAAAATTACAGAATCGAATCAGAATTTCTTCTTCCTTGACGAAGGATTTGGCTCCTTAGATAAAGAATCGTTGTCCATTGTTTTTGACACCTTGAAATCCTTACGGAAAGAGAAACGAATTGTTGGAGTAATATCGCATGTAGAAGAGATGCAGCAAGAAATTGAAGTTCACCTACGCATTAAAAACGACCAAGAAAAAGGAAGTAGAATAAGTACAAGTTGGGAAAGTTAGCTTGTAGACAGACATTCTTGCTAGAATGAAATTATAAGGGTAATGTAAAAATAAACTGACTGCCAACACCTTGTTCGCTTTCTATCCATATTTTTCCGTTGTGCTTTTCGATAAATTCTTTGCAAAGAATTAAACCTAACCCGGTTCCCTTTTCGCCATTAGGACCCAAGGTAGAATTGTTA
>JAQIBQ010000203.1 GCA_027859005.1 Prolixibacteraceae bacterium
CCACAGGCAAAACTTTCAGATCAAGATTTGAAAGATGGTTTGTTTCAGGCTTTTGAAAAAATGGGGGCAAAAACAAAGGTATTAGCTTTGCCTCCAGATTATACGCGTTTACCTTCAAGAGCTGGTGAGCTTACTTCATATGCCTATCAGTATTATCAACAAAAATTAACCGATATTTTGCCCGCATTGGGAACACATACACCAATGACTGACAGTCAGATTGAACATATGTTTCCGAATGTGCCTCGTTCGCTTTTTCGCGACCACGATTGGCGCAACGATGTGATAACCTTGGGTGAAGTTCCTGCAGAATTTATAAATGAGGTGTCGGAAGGTAAAGTAAGCTTTACATGGCCTGCTCAGGTGAATAAATTGCTGGTGGAAGGTGAATTCGATTTAATATTGTCATTAGGTCAAGTTGTACCTCACGAGGTGGTGGGAATGGCCAATTACAACAAAAATATATTTGTTGGGACAGGTGGTTCTGAAGGAATAAATAAGAGTCATTATATAGGTGCCGCTTATGGAATGGAACGCATGATGGGACGTGCCGATACGCCAGTTCGCAAGGTGTTCAATTATGCTTCTGAAAATTTTTCAAACCATTTGCCTATCGTTTATGTTCAAACGGTAGTTGGTGTGGATGAAAAAGGGGAATTGGTTACTCGCGGATTGTTTATCGGAGATGATTTTGAAGTATTTCAAAAGGCCGCTGAACTTTCTTTAAAAGTGAATTTCGATATGGTTGAAAAACCATTGAAAAAAGTAGTGGTTTGGCTCGATCCTACCGAGTTTAAAAGTACTTGGTTAGGTAATAAAAGTATATACAGAACTCGAATGGCTATGGCCGATGGCGGAGAGCTCATTGTATTGGCTCCTGCACTGAAAGAATTTGGAGAGGATAAACAAATTGATCAACTTATTCGAAAGTATGGCTATTTTGGAACGCCTACAACTTTGGCGGCAGTTAAGAATAACAAAGATCTACAAGATAATTTGGGTGCAGCTGCCCATCTAATTCATGGATCTTCCGAAGGTCGATTCAGTATAACCTATTGCCCTGGAAAAGGTGAAGGGAAAATCACTCAGGAAGAAATTGAAAGTGTTGGGTTTAAGTTTGCCGACATCGATGAAATGACTAAAAGGTACAATCCTGAGAATTTAAAAAATGGTCTTAATACATTAGCTGATGGGGAAGAAATATTTTACATTTCAAATCCTGCATTGGGATTATGGGCACACAAAGATCGTTTCGAATAGAGAATAAACACCGTTTTTAAAAGCTAAAATTATTACGAAATAAATGGATCAAATAAAATGGGGAATAATAGGATGTGGCGATGTCACTGAAGTGAAGAGCGGACCAGCTTTTCAAAAGGTAGCCCAATCTGAATTGGTGGCAGTAATGCGTCGCGATGCAGCAAAAGCATCCGATTATGCAAAGCGCCATGCAGTACCCAATTGGTATGCAAATGCCGATCTGCTTATTAACGATCCTGGCGTAAATGCAATTTATGTTGCTACACCTCCTGATACCCATGCTTTTTATGCCAAAAAAGCAATTAAAGCTGGAAAACCTGTATACATTGAAAAACCAATGGGGCTTACATATGCCGAATGTGTTGAAGTGAATGAATTAGCTGCCAAAAATAAGGTGCCGGTTTTTGTCGCTTATTATCGTCGAAAATTACCGGGTTTTATAAAGGTGAAAGAATTGATTGAAACAGGAGCTATTGGTGGGGTAAGAATGGTTACACTTCAATTGTTTAAACATGCACAGGAAGACTCAACAAACTTGCCATGGAGAGTAGATCCTGCTGTTGCAGGCGGTGGCCATTTTTACGATTTGGCATCGCATCAGTTCGATTATCTGATGTATTTATTTGGATCAATAATTGAGGTAAATTCGGTCGTTGCTAATCAGGCAAAACGCTATCAGGCTGAAGATATTCTTGCCACATCGTTTGAATTTGAAAATGGAGTAATTGGAAACGGAACTTGGTGCTTTAATTCTAGCAAGGTTAACGATTGTGATACCGTTGAAATTATTGGAACAAAAGGACGAATTGAATTTTCAACTTTCGATTTCATTCCTGTTAAATTAGTTACTGAAAGTGGTATTGAAGAATTTGATTTTCAAAAACCAGAACATGTTCAGTTCAATTTAATTGAACAAATAGTTACTGATTTAAGGGGAGAAGAAAAGTGTGTTAGCACTGGCGAAACCGGAAGTGAGACAAATAAGGTATTGGAAGAAATTGTAAGGAAATATTATACGAAACAAAACGAATAGAAAATATAAAATTATGACTAAGAAAGCAGATATCGGTCTAATAGGATTGGCAGTAATGGGCGAAAACCTTGTTCTAAATATGGAAAGCAAAGGTTTTACAGTTGCTGTTTTCAATCGTACCGTAGAAAAAGTAGATAGTTTTATGAATGGCCGCGGGGCAGGCAAAAATTTCATTGGTGCTCATTCTATTGAAGAATTGTGTGCATCACTTGAGCGTCCGCGCAAAGTAATGATGTTAGTAAAAGCAGGACAACCTGTTGATGCTTTTATCGACATGTTAATTCCTCATCTTGAACCGGGTGATATTATTATAGACGGTGGAAATTCTCACTTCCCCGATACCATTCGTCGTACTGAATATGTTGAAAGCAAAGGACTACTTTTTGTTGGAACAGGAGTTTCAGGTGGTGAAGAAGGTGCTTTATTAGGTCCTTCGATGATGCCTGGTGGTTCTAATGAAGCATGGCCACACATAAAAGATATATTCCAAGCAGTTGCTGCAAAAGTTGAAGATGGATCGCCATGTTGCGATTGGGTTGGTCAAGGTGGCGCAGGTCATTTTGTAAAAATGGTACACAACGGTATTGAATATGGCGACATGCAAATCATTACTGAGGCTTATCAGGTCATGAATGAATTACTTGGTATAAATCATGATGAAATGCACAATGTATTTTCAAAATGGAACGAAGGAATTCTTGATTCATACTTGATTGAAATTACACGTGATATATTGGCGGTGAAGGACGAAGATGGTTCTCCATTAGTTGAAAAAATTGTTGATACTGCGGGTCAAAAAGGAACAGGAAAATGGACTGGAATAGCTGCACTTGATTATGGCGCACCTTTAACTCTAATTGGCGAAGCTGTTTTCTCTCGTATACTTTCATCTCAAAAAGATTTGCGTGTTAAGGCATCAAAAATATTAAGTGGGCCAACGCCTAAATTTGAAGGTGATAAACAACAGTTTATTAACGACTTGGAAAGCGCATTGCTCGGTGCAAAAATAGTATCATACGCGCAAGGTTATAACCTTATGAGCGAAGCAGCAAAAGAACACAATTGGGATTTAAACTACGGTGGAATTGCTTTAATGTGGCGTGGCGGATGCATTATTCGTTCAGCTTTTTTGGCCGATATTAAAGCTGCTTTTGATAAAAATCCAGCTCTGGAAAATCTTTTGATGGACGATTACTTCAAAGAAAAAATTGAAGCAGCTCAAGCCGGATGGCGAAGAGTTATCCAAACTGCCGTTGCCAATGGTATTCCGGTACCAGCTTTATCTTCAGCACTGGCTTATTTCGATGGATTCAGAAGCGAGCGTTTGCCTGCCAATTTATTGCAAGCTCAACGCGACTACTTCGGTGCTCATACATACGAACGTGTAGATAAGCCTCGTGGTGAGTTCTTCCATACAAATTGGACAGGAAGAGGTGGAGATACTGCTTCTTCGACTTATAACGCATAATTTTACTACATATTTGGAGTTCTGACTATCAAGAAAGAACTCCAATTTTTAAGATATATTTAAAAAACGATCGATGTCAAAAAGAATAATGTCTCGTAAATTACTACTTGTTTTACCTGTACTGTTTCTGCTAATTAGTTCTTGTAATTTAAAGAAGGATACAACGGTATTGAAATTGGCACATGGCCTCGATCCTTCTCATCCTGTTCATAATGCCATGGTTTTCATGTCAGAACGCTTGGACGAAATTTCTGAGGGTAAAATGCAAATGGATATTTATCCCAGTGGTCAACTTGGTTCTGAACAGCAATGTGTAGAGTTGCTCCAAATAGGAAGCTTAGCCATCACAAAAGTATCGGCAGCTGTTCTCGAAAGTTTTACCGATAATTTTCAGGTATTGGGTCTACCTTATATTTTCAGATCAAAATCCCATTCATTTAATGTTTTGGATGGTGATGTTGGAAAAGAATTGTTGCTAAGTACTCAGCAATACAATGTGCGTGGCTTGTGCTTTTACGATGCAGGATCAAGAAGTTTTTATACCATAAACAAACCCATCGAGACTCCTGATGATTTGAAAGGAATGAAAATGAGGGTAATGAAAAGTCAAACGGCTATGGAATTAGTTAAAGCAATGGGCGGTTCTCCTACTCCAATCTCTTGGGGCGAATTGTATACTGCTCTTCAGAGTGGTGTTGTTGATGGAGCCGAAAATAATCCTCCTAGTTTTTATACTTCACATCACTACGAAGTTTGCAAGTATTATTCCATTAATGAGCACACAATGGTACCAGATGTGATGGTTATTAGCACTATTGTTTGGAACAAACTCACCGATCAGGAAAAGGAATGGCTTCAACAAGCTGCCAACGAGTCTGTTGTTAAACAACGAATCTTGTGGGCTCAGTCGGAAGAAGAATCCATGCGTATTGTGCAAGAAGCGGGTGTAACCATTAATTATCCAGATAAAGGGCCTTTTGCAGAAAAAGTTCAAAAGATGTTGGATTCATACAAAACAAAACCTGAATTATACCAATTAATTCAACGCATTAGGGCGGTTGAAGAATAATACTTTAATTATGACATTCAGAAAAAGAATAGATAAAACCTTAGAGTTGGTTCTCATCGTTTTTACCAGTGTATTAGTCGTTGATGTGCTTTGGCAAGTGATTAGCCGCTATTTGAACAAGTTTTTAGTGAACAAAATGGATGTTCATATTCCAACTCAATATTATACTTTCACCGATGAATTGGCTGGTTTTCTGTTAATTTGGGTGAGTGTTTTGGGCGCGGCCTATGTTGCTGGCAAGCAAGAGCATTTGGCTATCGACTTGCTACTTCAAAAATCAAAACCTAAAAATCAAAAACGATTAATTAGCATCATCAATGTTTTTATTCTTCTGTTTTCATTAACTGTAATGGTTATTGGAGGAGCATGGTTGGTTCTTACCCGTTTTCAATTTGGGGTAAATTCAGCTGCTTTACAAATACCTCTTGGGTATGTATACTTAGTTTTGCCTTTGAGTGGTTTACTGATCGTTTATTATTCCATAGGTATTATCAGAAATAATATAAAATAACCAAACTTTAATGTCATTTCCTTTTTAGGAACTAAAATAGAAAAATGGAATTTTTAGGAATCATAATATTAATTGTAAGTTTTGTTGTTTTGCTGGTAATAGGCGTACCCATTGCCTTTAGTATTGGGATTGCAGGAATACTTACCATGTTAGTCAGCATAGATTCATTGCCTGCATTAACAACTTTTGCACAACGTATGGCAACAGGGCTCGATAGTTTTGCTCTGTTGGCTATTCCCTTCTTTATATTGGCAGGGAACATCATGAATCGAGGCGGTATTGCCATCCGACTTATAAATCTGGCAAGGGTAGTTGTTGGTCGTTTACCCGCCGGATTGGCATTCGTAAATGTTTTTGCCAATATGCTTTTTGGTGCGATCTCTGGCTCTGCTGCTGCTTCGGCCTCAGCAATAGGATCCATAATGAAAGGCGAAATGAAAAAAGAAGGTTACGATGAAAATTTCAGTGCTGCTGTTAATATTTCATCAGCAACCACAGGTTTATCCATCCCGCCTAGTAATATTTTAATTGTTTATTCACTGGCTAGTGGAGGTGCTTCGGTAACCGCACTGTTTTTAGCTGGTTATCTGCCGGGTATAATAACCGGAATATCAATTATGCTCATGGCTATGAGTCTGTTGATTTATAAAAATAAAGGTCTTAAAGGAGTTTCTGTTGCTCTTCTGAAATTTTTTGGAATGGCATCTTC
>JAQIBQ010000258.1 GCA_027859005.1 Prolixibacteraceae bacterium
CGAACAATTTAATTATATGAAATATTTAACTCTAATACTTTCATTTTCAATAATAGCAGGATGTTCAGGTAATAAAGCTATAAAGATAAAGAAAAAGAGTCATCCAAGCCATATTTATAATTATATGGATATTGATAGAGACAGCCTAAATTATTTAGAAACTGATTATGTTCCAGTGTACTCAGATATTTATTTTCAAGACGGAACGAGAAGGTTTCATTTAACAATAACCATCAGTATTCGAAATACTTCATTAGTTGATTCAGCATTCATCTTATCAGCACTTTATTACGATTCATATGGAAAAATGCTAACCCAATATGTCGATTCTACATTGTTGCTTTCTCCGCTTGAGTCAATTGAATTTGTTGTTGAAGAAATTGAGGAGCTAGGAGGACCTGGGGCTAATTTTATTGTTGAATGGGGAGCAAAAAATTATTCGAATCAAATTTTGATACAGTCAATCATGATTGGTACCTATGGTCAGCAAGGGGTCTCGTTTATATCAGAAGCAAAAGTGATTAGCAGTGATTTCAAGGAATAGTTTTTCAAAAATAAAAGTTCTCAAATGGAGTTAACAGTTCTTAAGGATATTGTTATAATTTTTGCTTTATCTACCATTGTCAATCTTATTTTCACAAAGATTAAAATCCCTACAGTTGTAGGATATCTTATAACGGGTATCATTGCCGGCCCATATGTGCTTTCTTTGATCAAAGGTTTACATGAAATAGAATTGATGGCCGAGATTGGGGTTATTCTTCTTTTGTTTACAATAGGAATGGAGTTTTCGCTTAAGCACTTGGTGAAAATACGAAGAATTGTATTTCTGGGTGGATTTATACAGGTTTTTATCACTGCCTTCATTTTTTATACTCTAGCATTTTTCTTTGATTTGAATTGGAAAGAAGGCCTTTTTATTGGCTTTTTGGCTGCATTAAGTAGTTCTGCTCTTGTTTTAAAACTATTACAAGAACGCTCTGAGCTTACCTCAAATTATGGGCGTACCGTATTAGGAATTCTCATTTTTCAAGATTTATTATTAGTGCCTTTGTTGCTGTTCACCAATATTCTTGGCGATAATTCTGTCGATATTGGAAATGAAATTGTCTTAATTGGATTGAAGACCATTTTTATCATCGGCGTTGTTTATGTGGGGAATAAATGGGTTTTACCAAAATTACTACAAGTAATTGCAATGACTAAAAATCAGGAACTATTCATGATGAGTATTTTTCTGATTTGTCTTGCTATTGCATTGTTGACTTCGAAATTGGGTATGTCGCTGGCATTTGGCGCTTTTTTGGCGGGCTTAATGATTTCCGAATCAGAATACATTCATAATGCTTTTGGGAGTCTTATAACGTTTAAGGATACGTTTACCAGTTTTTTCTTTGTTTCCATTGGCATGTTGCTCGATGTATCCTATCTTATTAATAACTATCAACTGGTACTTGCAAGTGTTCTGATAGTGCTTGTACTGAAAACGATAATTGCAGGTGGAACGGGATTTATACTTGGACATACTTTCCGAGGAACGGTTGTGGTTGGGCTGGCATTAAGTCAGGTTGGAGAATTTTCGTTTATTCTGGCAAAAATTGGATTCAGTAACGGTATTTTGTCCAACTCGTATTACCAGTTATTTCTTTCGGTAGCTGTAATAACCATGGCTTTAACACCATTTTTGATGAACCTTTCTTTGCCTATTGCCAATACTCTGTTGAAACTACCACTACCAAATTTTTTGGTTAATGGGTTATTCCCACTTAAAGAAGTTGCGATTGCTAACCTTAAAAACCATATCGTGATTATTGGGAAAGATACATGTGCTCTAAAATTGTCATACATGGCAAAATATAATAAAATGCCCCATGTTTCTATCATATTTGACCCGATAATAGCAAAAGAAAGGATTGAAAAAGGAGAGACGGTTGTTTATGGCGATGCCGTGAATGAACCAATATTAATGAAAGCCCACGTTGATTCGGCTGAAATAATTGTAATCTCAGTAGGTAATATCATACCTGCAATGGCAATCATTGAGAAAGTGCGAAATATAAATAAAACAGGATACATTCTGGTTAGAGCAAAACATAGCGAGAATGTTGAACAATTGTATAAACTAGGAGTCGATCAGGTCTTTCCCGAAAAATTGGAGATTGCAATTGATTTATTTAAACGAATACTGATTAAACGCCAATTTCCACAAAAGGATATGAATTCTATTTTAAAAACCATCAGGAACTTGACGCTTGGGATTTTTATGAAAAAGGATACCCTAAACCAGCTATCAATATTGGATGAGTTTTCAGATGTAAGTGTATCTACCATAAACCTGGATAATGATTCTCTTGCTGTGGGTAAATCAATAATTGAGCTGGATTTGCGAAAAATAACAGGGGTTACTCTTATTGCTTTAAGAAGAGGGGAAGAGATTATAGAACATCCTTTACCTGAAACAAAATTCCAAAGGAATGACATAGCTTATATTCTCGGGAATCAGGAACAGATTAAATTGGCTTCAAAATTATTTAATGGAGAATCTTAAATAAATGCAAATTCGCATTTCGTTTTTTAACCGAACCCATAATCGGGATAGGATAGCAGATTACTCCGCCTACCCCCCCGCAGATCCGGACTTACGGAACTCCCGTATCCGGCTCCTCAGTTAATATGTTATATATCTGTCGCATAAGTTAAACATTA
>JAQIBQ010000420.1 GCA_027859005.1 Prolixibacteraceae bacterium
CTTAAAATTTCGATAAATAAATAAGTTATTTTAAAGGGAGCCTTGACTTTTTTTCCTTCGTTTTTTGTGTTAAGACAAAAAAGGAAGTCGGGTTTGGGCGAAGCGCCAATATTATATAGGATAGAATTGATAAGATTAAAAATAAATACGATATTCAAAAAGTGAAGAAAATAGTTCAACATATACTAATAGTACTTCTGCTTATTGCAGCCATGCAAAATTCGTATGCTCAAAAGAAGAGGTATGTTGAGTTAAATTCAATACATGCCTTATCGGTACCTGAAAATCCCGATTATAAATTCGATTGGACAATTACCTACGACGTAGATGGTGTTCTGCAAGATACAAGTACTAGCAATGTAACTCAAAACATTCTTTGGGACGAAAGAACAACCTACCACATTACTGTTTATCCAATTCTCGATTCGGTAAGCTGTTACGGAGAACCTGTTACGCTAGATGTTATTGTTGTCGATTACTTATCGCTTCATACCTTCGACGATGTGTATTTTACAGATCTTAATACCTTTGTTACAGGAAATGTAAGTGAAAACGATTTTGACGAAACAGGTGCTGATATAAACTACAATCCAACTCCGGTTATCCAACCTCAAAATGGAACAGTCGAAATTCTTATCGACGGTACTTTTACCTACACGCCAAATGCAGGTTTTACAGGAGTAGATGAATTCGTTTACGAAGCCTTTAACAATTTAGACATTCCAATGTTTTCAAATTCATTGGTTAAGATAGTGGTTGAAGCACCTTCGCCTCAGGCCGATCTTTATGTCGAGAAAGTTGGCCCGGCAAAAGCTTTGTTTGGTCAAAGAATTACTTACTCAATTATTGTTCGGAACAATGGTGCCGATGTTGCCGAAAATGTGATCCTAAGAGATACACTTGCCTTCGGATTATTCGAAGCTGAATACTCAACCGGAGGAACGGAAGCTCAGCCATGGAACGATGAATTAGAATTGGGGGATATGAATCCCGGCGATTCTGTGGTTGTTTTATTATTTGCCGATATCAGTCCTTTCTCACCTAATAAAATATACAATCAGGCTTTGGTTTACTCCGAAACCTATGATCCAAGTAACCTTGAAAATGATTCAATATGGTTAACTGAAGTTACTCAATTATATGTCGATTTGCCCAATCAAATTTTTGTTCCTAGTTGCGACACCAAAATTCTTCCCGGTGGCAATAGCAATGGAAATAACGAAATTGCAAGTTTTGAATGGATTCCTGGCAACGATTTAAGCGATTCAACCTTTGCTACGCCTGAATTTACACCTTCAGAAAGAACAATTGGAAAATCAAATATGTATGTGCTTCGTATTACCGATATTAAAGGAAATATAGCAATTGATACTACCTATGTTATTGTATCTGAAGTTCCAGTTGCAATTATTTCGGACGATACGCTGTTTGAAAATATCCTTTTTAAAGACTTGGGTGAAAATATTACAATTTATGGCGATGAAAGTATTGGCGAAGGCCTCGGTTATTTCTGGTGGACTTCTAACGGGAGTATGGTTGGAACTCAAATAGCCGATAGTATTGAAATTGAAGAAATCGGAACTTACAATCTTCAAATTTTTGATGAACTGGGTTGTGAAGCATTCGATTCGGTTATCGTTTTACTTGAATCACATCCGCCTATTGCCGTGAACGATTCAGTTGCTATTCAAGCTGCTTCCGATTCTACAATCAATGTTTTAACTAACGATTCAGACATTAACAACTTCGATTTATTTCTGGATTCCATTGTAACTCCGCCAACAAATTCTACAATCTTAGGATACGACTCATTGGGTAACATTACAATACGCCCCGACAGTTTGTATTGGGGTGTCGACAGCATTGAATACAAGGTTTGTAACAACGGGTATCCCGTTAATTGCAGCACCGCATGGATCATTATCGACGCACTGCGTCCACCTCTTAATGCCGATGTTGCCATTATGAAAACTGGTGATGAAATTGCGTTCTGGGGCGACACCATTGAATACGAATTAACGGTTTGGAGTAACGGACCCGATTCAGCAGTTAACACTAGAATTACCGACGAAATGGCTGCAGGATTCTTATATCCTGAGTTCTCACTCGACGATGGTACCTCATGGACTCCTTGGCCGGGGGGCTATAATTATACCGATAGTTTATTGCCGGGTGAAGTTGTTGTTCGTATTAAATTAAGAGCATTTGTTTCAAGAGCCGCAGTTCGTAATATTAATAATGTTGCTTGGATTGAAACCGAAATACTGGAAAATAATTACGAAAATGATACGACAAGCTGGCCCACTAAAATTAAAGAACCAGTAATAGCAAATGCAGGACCAGACATTGTCCTGGGAAATTGTCAGGGTTCAGTTGACTTTAATGCAAGCAATAGCTCGGGCGAAAACTTATCCTACTATTGGTCGCCTGCAAGTTATCTAAGCGATAGAACAAGTCCAACACCTACCTTTACAATTGGTACAACAACTACTTATACCCTTACCATTACCGACGATGATGGTGTTACTGATACCGATGAAATTACAATTACCGTTCTGCCACCACCTTTAGCCGATGCTGGTGACGACAAATACATTCGCTTAGGTCAAAACAGTATAATTGATGGTTCCGGAAGTTCTGGTGCTGAATTAGAATATTTGTGGCAAACAAACGATGGTAATATTGTAGGTACAGCTACGAACCCAAGGGCTTCAGTTGATACGGTTGGACGCTATTCCTTAACGGTTACCGATGAAACAAATTGTTCCGATACCGATGACGTTGATGTCTACCAATTTTACTACTATCCTTTTGCAATACCCGACTATTACAGTACTAAATTAGGTGCTCAATTGAGTGGGAATGTTCTCGATAACGACTATGACCCAAATGGTTTATTTAACTTGAGTATTGAGCCGGGTAATTACCTTTCTATACATGGAGGAACTGTAGAAGTTGATGCCGAAGGTAATTTTACCTACACTCAACCGGGTGGTTATATTGGTGTCGATGCATTTGATTATACCGTTTGTAACGATGCCTATCCACCTCGTTGTTCGAATGGTTATGCCCAAATTACAATAAAGCAAAATTCACAATTGGCTAACTTAACAATAACGAAAACAGCCATTCAGCCCGAAGCACTTCGAGGTGATAGAGATGGTGTCCAGTTTTTAATTACAGTTAAAAACGAAGGGCCAGATGTTGCTGAAGATGTTATGCTTACCGATAGTATCACTCAGTATGTAGAGAGTGCAAGGTATATATTAGATGGCAACGGAGGAACATGGACTGGCGATATTCCTCTGTACGATATTGGAGTGAATGAAGAAAAAGTAATCAGTATTTTTGCAACAGCTTCTGGAACTTCGCCCGACAGGATATTCAATGCGGCAACCGTTGCTCCCGAAACATTCGACAAAGATTTCAATTGGGATCTAGTTGATATTCGAAACGTTGATACGGCTTCCGTTATAATTAAGAGTGATTTGTTAGCCGTTGCTGAATTGGTTGAACGGTATGACGACAACCGAAACGACTTTACCGTAGGTTATTGCGATGACGTATCCTATTTGTATGCTGGCAATAGTAAAAGTTTATTGGGAGTCGATTATTACCAATGGAGTCCTCGCGACTTAGTAAAATATCCCGATTCATCGAGAACTATATTTACACATGAACTTAGCGATACAACCATTGTATTTCAATTGTTAGTTGGTGTTGGTGTTGGTGCTGGAGAATACACTTCAACCCAAAATATCACCGTGCATTTTTCACCTGAGTTAATTGCCGATGCTGGTCCAAACCGTAAAGTAAACGAAGGGGAAACACTAGTAATTGATGCTACAAACAGTCAGGGTGCTGATGTTTATTACAGATGGATCAAAAGAGGCTATCCCGAACTTCTAAGCAATTTTGAAGACGGGAATGTTTTACGTCCAATTATTAGCGAGCCAGGCGACTATATTCTATTAGCAACCGATAAGCACGGTTGCCAAGCGAAGGATACGGTAGAGGTGCGCGAAAATGAATTGATTGTTGTAAACGATTTCATTATTGTTTTAACCGATGATACATTGGTGGGGAACTTAAGAACCAACGATTATGATCCAAACGGCGACAATACATTCTATTCCGGTGAAGTATTTGCTGGACCAAACAATGGTGTTTTATTGGATGTGCCAGCCAGCCCATCAGCATTAAAATCGTCGTCAGCAACAAATGCTAAAATAGGAAGCGATGGAACTTTTATATACGTACCTGATGCCGGTTTTATAGGCTACGATTATTTCAAATACATGGTTTGTGACGATAACGACCCTGAACTTTGCGTGCAAGGAACAGTATACATTAAAGTAATTGATGTTGATGAAATAAACAGTCCGCCACTGGCCAACCACGATTATATTTTTGTGAATAAAAACGATACCATTGAATTGAATTTATTGGATAACGATTATGATTTCGATGGTGGCCAAATTACAATGAGTGGTATTGTAGAGGATCCACAAAAAGGAAGAATAGAGCTTGATGAAAATGGCATTTATACTTATATTTCAGATACCGATTCAACAGGGATTGATTTCTTTGTATACAAAATTTGCGACAATGGTATTCCTTCAAAATGCGATACGGCTAGGGTGGTCGTGTCTATCCATAAATTGGCTGAAACAAATCACCGTCCCGTTGCTGTCGATGATGCCTATTTCGTTGTCGAAAAACGTATCTCAGGAAACATTATGGCGAACGATTACGATACCGATGGTCATGCACTTGAGGTCGAAATTAATCCTGTTTCAGGTCCCTCTCATGGTGTTTTCACACTTGAACCGAATGGCGATTTTACCTATCAACCCGATCCGGGATTCGAAGGTACCGACCAAATTATCTATGCATTAAAGGAAACTCGTACTTACGAACAGTATAAGTCATATGCTACAATTTACATCGCGTCAATCGATGAAAAAAGATACACAACCAATGTGGAAATCGAAAAATCGGGACCGCTGACTATCCTTTCAGGGCAAACAATAAATTACAAATTGAAAGCTTCGGTTGACGGACCTAGCCTTTCTAACGATGTAATGGTGGTTGATACACTTTTAAATACCTTAAGCAATTTCCGTTATTCTTATGATAGTATCAATTGGAGCACATGGAACTACCTCGATAGTATTGAGCAAATGATGCTCTATGAGAATACAACCATTTACATTCGTGCCGATATTCCAGATAGATTTTCAGGAACCATTATAAATACCTCATATGTTTCTCACGATATGAATGAGAAAGATAACAGTGACAATGTTTTTGAAGTGGAAACCGAAGTTTATCAACGAGTAATTGCAAATGCTGGACTTAGCGAAACGGTTGGTGCTTGTGTTGTTGAATATCAACTCGATGCATCACTTAGTGTTGGTATGAGCAACTTGACATACAGCTGGACTCCTGCAGAATTATTAGACAATCCAACAAGTGTAAGGCCAACCTTTTTAACCGAGGCGGGTGAATCACAAGAGTTTATGTTGGTTGTTAACAGTGCTTTTAACGGTTATACCGATTTTGATACAACCTATGTTACCATTACTGTAGGCGATGAAGCATTTGCCAATGCAGGAGAGGATATATGGCCCGAAGACAATGAACCTGTTTTACTCGATGGAAGTGAAAGTACAGGAGTTGGTCCATTACAGTATCGTTGGTGGTCAGAAGATAGGGAAGGTAACATCATTGAATTGGCATCAAGTGATACGGTAACTGTTAAACGAAGTGGTGATTACTATTTAACCATTACCGACAAATACGGTTGTGAAGATACCGATTTGATGCACGTTGGTTATCCCGTTGATGAATTTATTGCCGTTGACGATACCATTTATACCTACCAACAAGAACCAGTTGATATTTATGTGTTACGAAATGATATTATTGACGATGATGATAGATATGATTTAAGTCTGCTGATTGTTGAACCACTACCAACTCATGGCGAATATATTATTAATGCTTCCGATTCGTTTATAACGTATATTCCAGAAGACTATTATTCTGGACCAGACGAATTTGTATACCTTATTTCAACGTTATATGGCTATAACGATTTAGCTACGGTTCATATAATTGTATTGGAACGAAAACCAGTTGTACCTTATGGATTCTCTCCCAATAGTGATGGATTAAACGACGAGCTAATAATTGAAAACATAGAATTATACGAACAAAGTAATTTGGTTATATTCAACCGTTGGGGGAATATTGTATATGAAGTAGATAAATACGATAACAACGATCCGTGGACTGGTGCTGCCAACAAAGGCATACGATTGGGGAATGGTATTTTGCCAGCCGGTGTTTATTTCTATATACTAGATTTAGGTGACGACGAACGAATTTTAGAAGACGAACGAATAAGAACTGGAAGTATTTATATTGCAACCGGTAAATAGTAGTTAAAAAACGTGGGAAATTTTAAATACATACTAATCATTCTTTTTGTTGGCTTGAGTTTTAGCTCAAAAGCTCAACAGGAACCCATGTACACACAATACATGAACCAGCTATTGTCGGTTAACCCGGCTTATGCTGGTGCAAAGGGTGTTACAAGTGCTACATTGTTGGCACGTGAACAATGGGTGGGTATCACAGGGCATCCAAAAACTCAAACTCTATTTGTACACTCTCCAATGAACAACGAAATGGGTATTGGGGGATCAATTTTGCACGATGTATTAGGAGAATATAGTCCAGTAACGATGACTTCTGTATCGGGAGACTATTCGTATACCATAACTTATCCTGGTGAGCGTTACCTCGCATTAGGTCTGAAATTTGGGTTTAGCTTCTACCAAGCTAATTTGGCAGCTATTGGACCTACTTTGGCTGATCCAAACGACCCTCAATTTTTGTTCGACGTTGGTCAACCTTTTTTACCAAATGCAGGGGTTGGTCTATACTTATCTAGTCCAGATTATTATTTGGGATTTTCGGTGCCTAAACTTATTGCAAACAGAATATCAGAAGAAGATGTAGAAACAGGTACAATAAGCCGTGAACAATTGCACGCATTTTTTATGGGTGGATATGTGTTTGATGTGAATAGAATTCTTAAATTTAAACCATATTTTATGGTAAGAGCTACTCCAAATGCTCCACTTTCAATAGATTTAACTGCTCAAGTAGTTTTTATTGATAAGCTTTGGGCAGGAGTGACATACCGATTAGGCAATTCATTTGGTGCCATGTTACAAGTACAGGTGAATGAACAGTTGAAGGTTGGGTATGCTTATGATTTAACAACAACAGCATTGGGGCCACAAAATTCGGGTACTCACGAAATAATGCTGACTTTTGACTTTAGTTTTGGACGAGGACGTGTACGTTCTCCACGTTATTTCTAATTTTAGCAGTATGATGAGGAAGAGAATTTTTAAATATATTGGGTTAGTTTTTATGGCAATACTTATATCGAACAGTATGTTCGGTCAAAGGTTAACTATTAAATTGGCCGACAAAGCCTATCACGATTTCTCGTGGAGAGAGGCAATCGATTTGTATACATATGCTTACGAAAAGGATGAGGACAATGTAAACGTAATCAGAAAGCTAGCCGATTGCTATCGAAACATTGGTGAAACAGAGAAGGTTGAGTCCTGGTTGTCCTTAATTATTGAAATGGACGAAGCCTATCCCGAAGATATTTTTAACTACTCAATGGCTTTGAAAAGTAACGGTGAGTACAAAAAAGCCGAGGTTTATCTGAAAGAATATTCATCGCTTCGCCCAGAAGATGGACGTATTAATAAAGAACAATCAATTTTAGAATACGTAACTTTTTTGGTGCAGGACTCCGCTCGTTTCGATGTTCAAAGTTTACCTTTTAATACCAAAGGAGCCGACTGGGGACCTACATTTTACGAAAATAAACTGGTGTATGTATCAACGGGAGACCCCGATGAAAGTCGTGATATAAAATACAACTGGGATCAACTTCCTTTTCTCGACATTTATTACGTTGACATTGACGAATACGGCAACTATTCCGAGCCCGATATTTTTGCAAAGGAAATCATGTCTACTTTTCACGATGGCCCTGCAACCTTCGATGCTCAGAAAAAAAGAATGTACTTCAACAGTAATCGTTCTACAAAAAATTCTTCTCGAAAAGAGGAAGAAAATAACCTGCAGATTTATTATGCCGATTATGAAAATGGTAAGTGGGTTGAAAAGGGAGGATTCAAATACAACAACGAAAGAGATAATTACCGTCATCCTTCAATCGACAAAACTGGAGAAGTACTTTATTTCTCTTCCGACCGTCCTGGTGGAAAAGGCAAAAGTGATATTTGGTGGTGTCGGAAAAATAATGGAGAATGGGGAGAGCCCATCAACTTAGAAGAAATTAATACCGAGGGAACGGAAGTATTTCCTTTTATTGCTGCCGATGGTGTCCTTTATTTCGCATCAGATGGTCTAGGTGGTATGGGTGGCTTAGACATATACATGTCCTTACCCGACAGAGGAGTATTTGAAACAGGTGAAAACTTTGGTTATCCTGTAAATACCGCAAGCGATGATTTTGGATTAGTACTTGACGATGTTGGTATGAGTGGATATTTCTCTTCGGCACGTCCTGGCGGTTTAGGACACGACGATATTTACAAGTTAGATATCCTTGAGATCCCTGTTTATATTGGCGGTAGTGTTCGAGATCGAATTAATACATTTGAAATTTCAGGCGCAAGAATTGCCTTGTTAGACGAGAATTCAGATACTCTTGAAATTGCCTACTCTAAAGAAGACGGTGAGTTCTTGTTTAAAGCATTAAAACAGCGAAATTATAAACTAGTAGTTACCAACGATAGTTATATTACTGTTGAAAAAGATGTTTCAACATTTGGTAAATTACCTAATGAGAAAATTGAGGTTGAAGTATTTATTGAAATGAACTTTGAGATGATGGACGATTCTGATCAACTTGAACCTTTAAGTCTCGAAATGAGAGGAGATGAAGAGCTTCAAATTATTCAAATTGAGCACATCAATTATGGTTTCGATAGTGATCGGATTTTGCCTGAGGCTGCTTTTGTTCTCGATAAAGTGATAGAGCTTGTTAAACAATATCCTGATTTAGAGATCATGGTTGAATCACATACCGATGCTAAAGGTAGCGATGAGTATAACTTGCGATTATCGAAACTACGTGCAGCGTCAGCTTATGAATACCTGTCAAACAGGGGTATAAACGGACTTTCTATCGAATATTCTGGATTTGGAGAAACACAGCTTTTAAATCATTGTGAAGATGGAGTTGAATGTAGCGATGAAGAAAATGCAATTAACCGTCGATCAATTATCAAGGTGATTCGACGAGGGAAATACAAAACAAAACGAAACTCACGAAGTATATTCTACTTCTAATAATAGTAAAAGGTCATCTTTCGATGGCCTTTTTTTTTGGATCAATTCATTTTTTTTCTTGGAATAACGGATCACTATAAAATAAACGATAAAGAGACAAATCGAAGATCGGCTTTTGCCAATTATAAGCGACACGAATCACGTCCCGATAATTATCGGGATAAAATTCTTGTATTCGTGGCCATTTTAATAATAGCAACAATTTGCTATTCCTTTTCTTGTTTTTTGAATAGTATTATTAAGATAATATCAACCCGAATGTTCTGCTGATCCGAATTTGTTTAGAACAAAGATTCAATTTTATCATTGTGATCCTTTTTTGGGGTGGGGTATTATGAAAAGTATAGTCACAAAAAAACCTCACTATTGTGAGGTTTTTCGTTGTCCCACTAGGGCTCGAACCTAGACTCTTCTGTACCAAAAACAGACGTGTTGCCAATTACACCATGGGACAATTGTGTCTTTTATTTGAAGACGGGTGCAAATTTAGAAAAAAAATTAAATGCACAACTATTTTTCAAATTTTTTTTTGTGTTTTT
>JAQIBQ010000297.1 GCA_027859005.1 Prolixibacteraceae bacterium
CGTTTCCAATAAACATCTTCGACCAAATAAGTGTAAAAGTTGATAAACAGCATTATTTTCAATAATAAAAACTTTAACTTTGGAAACCATAAAGGGAAAAATGATTTAAATAAGAAATATTAACAATTCTATTTATAGTCAGATTATTACACGACAAACAAACTGCTTTTTATTATGAAAATTACCTTTACTTTTCTTTTCATCTTTCTTTTAACCTTTACAACTTTTGCACAATATAGCGTCAAAGGTGTGGTTGTTGATAAAGACTCAAAAGAATCTTTAATAGGTGCAACTGTTGTTCTTAAAGGAACAACCAAAGGAACAGTCACCAACATCGATGGAAGTTTTCTTTTATCAAAACTACCAATTGGAAATCAAACGCTATTGGTTTCATACATTGGATATGATCCCAAGGAAATTGAAGTAGCAAATGATGGATCACAATCAACAGTTTCAATTCCAACTATTGAACTAAAATCAAACGCTATTGGATTAAACGAGATCAGGGTATTGGCCAACATCGCTATCGATCGGCAAACACCTATTGCAGTGACCAATATCAAGCCCATGCAAATCGAAGAAAAATTGGGAACTCAGGAATTTCCTGAAATTTTGAAAAGCAGTCCTGGAGTTTATGCCACCAAACGTGGAGGTGGTTTTGGTGATGCCGAAGTACGTATTAGAGGTTTTGGCAGCAACAACGTAGCTGTTCTGATTAATGGAATGCCTGTTAATGGAATGGAAGACGATAAAGTATACTGGTCGAACTGGGCCGGGTTATCTGATGTTACCCGTACCATGCAGGTACAACGAGGTATTGGGGCTTCAAAAATTGCAGTTCCCTCAGTTGGAGGAACCATCAATGTGATTACCAAAACAACTGACGCTAAATCTGGTGGAAGTGTATTCTACAATACGGGTAATGGCAACTATCAAAAAATGGGCGTAACACTTTCAACAGGATTAACTGAAAAAAATTGGGCATTGTCCATGAGTTTCTCAAAAACAACTGGAAATGGATATGTAGACGGTACTGGTTTCGAAGGCTACTCTTATTTCTTGAACGTGGCCAAAAGACTGAACGATAAACACCAGTTATCATTAACTGTTTTTGGCGCTCCTCAGGAACATAATAAACGCTACGGTTACATGTCGTTAAGTGACCTTGACAAATATGGAGTGAAATACAACTCAAGCTGGGGTTATTTAAACGGACAGGTATACAGCAACTCAACCAATTTCTACAACAAACCAGTAGCTATTTTAAATCACTATTTCGACATTAACGAAAGCACTTATTTGAGTTCATCTATTTATGCTTCGTATGGAGTTGGTGGTGGTGGTTATACCACTGAAAACGATGTTACATTGAAATATAATGAGTCGGGACAGATCGAATGGGATCAGGCCGTTGCTGACAACAAAGAATTTGCAGCAAAAGGTGCTGGTGGAGGCATGTATTTCCAAAATTCATACAACAACCACAGCTGGTTTGGTGCTTTATCAACCTTAAAAAAGACTATTGGTTCTTTTGATTACCTAGCCGGAATGGATTTAAGGTATTATTACGGAGAACATTGGCAACAAGCTGATGATCTTTTTGGTGCCGATTTCATTATCGACAAACGTAACCGCGACGCCGTAAACCTTTACAACGGAGTAGCTCGTAAAGGAGATGTAATTTACTACGACAACGATGGAGAAGTAATGTGGGAAGGCGTTTTTGTTCAAGCTGAATACTCACAAGATAAATTAACCGCATTTGCTTCAGCTACTTTATCGAACCGATCATACCGCCGTATTGACTTTGGTCAATATTTCAGCGATGAAGTAAAAGCACAAATCGACAGCGATCCTGATTATGCAAAATCGATGGAAGATAAACTTCAGGGCTATATGTCTAGCCATGATTACAACACAATTCAAGAATCAGAAGCCTACACCGTTGATCAGGTTTCAGTATGGCGAAATTTCTTTGCCTTCTCAGGAAAAGCAGGAGCTAACTACAACATCGATAGTCATCACAATATATTTGTAAATGGTGGCTACATGGAACGTCAACCTATTTTTAGTACAGTTTTTCAGAACTACAAAAACCTCATCAATCCATCAGCTGTAAACGAAAAAGTAACCAGCACAGAAATAGGCTACGGTTTCAGAAGTCAATATTTCACAGCGAATGCAAATGCTTACTTTACCCTTTGGAACGATAAAACAACCACTGGCAACGTTGTTGATATTACGAGCGACCTACCCGATGCCCGTCTGTTTTTCAACATCGAAGGAGTAAATGCACGTCACATGGGTCTTGAATTCGACTTTGTTGCTGAGCCAATTGAAAAACTTGAAATAAACGGAATGATATCACTTGGAGATTGGGTATGGAATAACAATGTTGATACCGTTGAAATTTTTAAAGACCAAGTCTTAGTTGACACCTATGATGCCTTGTACCTAAAAGGGGTCCATGTTGCTGATGCTGCACAAACATCAGCCTCAATTGGAGTTAATTATGAAATATTACCCGGATTGAAATTAGGTACCGATTTAATGTACTTTGACAGACTTTTTGCTGATTTCAATCTCGATACACGTACAAAACCTGAAAACGAAGGCCTCGATGCTGAGCGTATTCCAGCTTTTTTCTTAATGGACATGAACATGTATTATCGATTTAAAATTGCAGACTTGGACGCATCACTTTCTGCGAACATGAATAATGTTTTAAATACAGTATACATTGCTGATGCTGTTGAGGGTAAAGGTTATTATTACGGATACGGAAGAACCATGTCAATGGGTTTAAAAGTTAGATTTTAATCAAGGCAATTTTAATTCAATTACAATTATGAAGAAATTACTATATATAGCATTAGGGTTGGTTTTATTGTTCAGTGCATGCGACATAGTCGACCCCTTAAAAGACGATTTGGATAATCTTAGCAACAACATTGAGCAAGAATTCAATTACACATTGATCGACGATGATTTTGCATCAATTACAAGTCGTGCCTTATATCTCAATCCAGACGATACCGTGAATGCTGATTTCTTGAACAGTTATAAATATTTCACACCTCAAGTTCAGCCAGCTACCTACGTCCCCATGCTTTTAGACCAACTATTTCCAGGTTTAGGGTCGGGGTCACAAGCAAAAATATCGTACTCTTTTATTGGCGAAATGCCCGAAGATCTTAGCATGTATACCAATCCTCTTACTTTTTCTTTCGTAAGCGAGACTTATCAAATGGTTAGCAAAGATGTTCAGGCTGCGGGTTATTTTTCACCCTTATACAATCCCGAAAAATACATTCCTAAAATTTTAGCAGAAAAACTTGATACTGCTGTGTCTGCCGACGTTTACGCCATTAAATATAAATACGCTACAGTTACACCTGAAATAGATTCTTCCTCCTATGCAATCAATCCTGAATGGGAAGGTTTATTCAAAGAAGATTTAACCGAATTTACGCTCATCAACACAAAAGGTGATCAAACATGGGAATGGGCAGCGGCTGGCGATGGTTCTGCGGCGATTAACGGATGGGATAATGGTTATTTCGACAACGAAGATTGGATGGTTTCATCTACAATTGACTTAAGCAGCGTAAGCAACACTTATCTACAACTTACACATGGCGTAGAATACTACGAAGAAGAATCACTCTTCATTCTAGTTTCAACCAATTTCGACGGCGACGTAGAAGCTGCTACTTGGACTGAAATTGATTTCCCGAATTATGAAGGGTCGAATAAGAACACTTATATTGAGACAGATGCTATTGACTTAACCAACTTCGACGGAGAAAAAATAACAATAGCATTCAAATACATTTCAGTGGGGAAAAAAGCTCCTTATTGGGGAATTGGAAATGTAAGAATTGGTTCGTATGGTTACAAAACCACAGGCGAAACACCCAACACAATTACCGATTTCTACGAATACGATGGGAAAGATTGGACCAAACTTGACAACGTTTATTCTCTAACGAAAACAGACTATAAAACCTTAGGCTTGTCTAGCACTTCTTTCACATCATCAACTCGTGCCTCTAATTATCTACCCTTGTATGCAGCCAATAAATATGCCTATGCTCAGGAAGGTGACGAAGTTGTATTTGTATACCAACACGAAACAGAAACAGAAACCATTACAGTTGCCGATCGATTAACTAAAGTTGAAGGCACTTGGGAATCAAGCTACGATTATATTCAACTAGTAACCGAACCCTATGCCTCTACAGTTGATGGATGGGTTTTTGATCCTACTGTTAATTTCACGATGACAAAAGAAGATTATTCATCCATTGCCTACTATGTGAAAGGTGATCCTGTTTTGTCTAAGCTCGACAATAATACTTTTGAGGACTCAGAATACTATTACGGTTCAAGTGGTTTTTATCAAAACTTTGATGTCCGTAATGGAAAGTTCTATTCCATATTTGCTACATGGGAAGAGGCCGTAACCGAAGCTATTGGCGATGTACTATTGCCAATAAAGTACCCCGAAGCTACTACGCAATACAAAGGAATTGACATGTATTACGTTGTACATTTCTTAACTTATGGAGCACCTTCGGCAAACTATAACATGAAATTTCAATGTACGAAATCGGCTCCCGATCCAGAATTCACTTTGGTTGAAGGTCCTATTGCAGAATAAAATAATTTCGGCAGGGTTTAAACAACCCTGCCGATCAATATAAATTTGAAACATAAATTAATAAACACTGATATGAAAAGATTTTTTACACTACTTTTTATCGCTTTAGTTGTCGTTCAATTTGCTAAAGCAGAAATCACAACGATAAATATGGAAAAAGCCGATTTCCAGGCTATTGTTGATTATGTAAATGAACAAGGATTAAATCAGTCGGAATACCCTGAAGACGCCGAAAGCTATTACGGTGCCTCAGCAAATTATACAAATTTCGATTTCAGAGAAGGAAGCTATAATGTTGGCGGAACTTTCGCAAGTTGGGACGAAGCTGCTAAAGAAGCCATTGCAATGATCGTTCTTCCTTTAAATTTTAGCGAAGCAACAACAGCCGATTCAATTGCTGCTTTTTTCAAATACTACGATGGAACAAGTACTAAAACCGATTACTTCATTTTCGAATGTACTACTGCTGCTCCCGATCCAGTTTTTGCTGCAATCGCAACTCCAAACGGAAGTTACAAAGCTGAAGTAATCTCATTCGAATTAGCTGATCAGGTAACTGACGCTGTAATTGATTTTGCAGCCCAAACCATCGAAATTATGGTAGCACCCGGTACCGATCCCTCAGCTCTTGCTCCTACGATTGTTATTCCTGAAGGTGCAACGATTGATCCTGCGTCAGGTGCAACGGTTGATTTTTCAGCACCAGTAACCTTTACCGTTACGGCCGAAGATGTTAGCATAAGCAAAGCATGGATCGCTACAGTTAGTGTGATGGAAGAAGCCTTAACCTCTATTTACGACATTCAATATGTAACAGACCCTGCAGCAAACGACACCTCTTTACTATATGAGGAAACAGTAATTGTTCAAGGCATTGTAACTGGTTTTGGTACTTTCGGTTCGTACAACAAATACTATGTTCAAGATGCCGATGGCGCTTGGAATGGTATTTATGTATACGACGGCTCAACAGGTGTAGTATTAGAAGCTGGCGACGAAATTAAGTTGACAGGTAAGGTTGCTGAATATTATGGTGTTTCTGAAATTGATGCATCAAAAGTAGAGATTCTTTCAAGCAGAAACGATTTACCTACTCCAACCCTAGTAACGGCTCCAATTACAGAAGAACTTGAAGGTATTCTAATAAAAGTTGAAGGCGTTACACTTTCTTTGGATGGAGACACCGATGACTCGAAAGCATTCATGCTTGCGTCAAAAGATGGCGTTGAATTTAAAATATTTGGAGAATTATTCGATGCGGTTACATTCGAAGAAGGCAAAAGTTACAACCTTTCTGGAGTAGTTGCTTACACTTACGATAATTACCGCATTTGCCCAACAGGTCCAAACGATATTGAAATAGTTACTTCGGTTAACGATATTGAAAAAGAAACATTTGCTGTATATCCAAATCCAACAAAAGCATTTCTAACAATTTCGGGCTTAACAAGCGATGTTGTAAACATTAAAAATATTATTGGTCAAACAGTTGCTATTAAAACTGTTGAGAACAATCAGATAAACGTTTCTGAATTAAATAATGGTGTTTATTTTATTGAATCAAACAATAAAATAGCAAGGTTCACAAAGCAATAAGATATTGATATAATAGTTGAATATAAAAGCTGTCCTTTCCCAAGGACAGCTTTTATATTCTTATAAAGAAAGAAAATAGTCGATGAAGAAAATCAGTTTATTTGCAGTTGTTATACTACTATTACAATTTTCGTTGATCGCCCAAATTACGGGTTACGATCTATCAAACATTGTAATTGAGAATGGAGCTGTTGATCCCACAGAAGGAATTACTCCAATAGAAGAAGATGAATTTACCGAAGCAGTTTCCTTGGACATTGTAAACTGGAATGTAAACTGGTTGGGTGCTCCCCAAATGATCGACAATAAGTACGGTACTCGTTCAGAACACATCAATAACGTAGCTGCTAAATTGGTTGAAATTAATGCCGATGTATTTGCCCTACAAGAAGTAATTGTTGATGAAGCCAACGGAAATGCATTAGAAGAATTACTGGCAAAAATGAATGAATTGGCAGGCGGTTCTATCTTTTCTGGTTCTGCAAGCGAATATCATTCGTTCTACTGGCAAGACGAAGATCCTGAATTTCCACCACAATGCCTTGCCTATATCTGGAAAAACGAAGTTATTACACTGAATAAAGAAGAGGCTGTACTGGAAGATTATGTCTCGTACAACGATTTTGGCTACGGCCGTTTACCCTACCTGCTCGATGTAGATGTTCATCTTAATGGGAAAACACAACGTTATGTGTTTTTCAATATCCACCTGAAAGCGATGACAGGTTTTAGCGATGCACGTGCAAAGTCAATGGCTTTATTAAAAGAATTGCTATACGTAAATTATGCCAACAACAACGTAGTATTATTAGGTGATTATAACAATGCCGACAACTCAGGAGCAATTGGAGAGATATCGGATTGGGGAATGTATGACGATAATAATAAAGATGGCATATCAGATTTTGTGCACGCTGCCGGCAACAAAAACAATGGAATAGAACATACGCTTTTATCTGATAATTTATTCGATGAATTAGCCTATGCCCCCGAATACTATTGGAACAAAACCATAAACGGAACTGGCGTCTTACTGTCCGATCATTATGCGTATCAAACACGCCTGTACGTTCATGAAGAAACAGGCGCAGAAGATCCAGGAAACAAAAATTTATTTGCCTCAAGCGATTATGACGTTACCATGTCAACTTCTGATTATCAGATTATTGTTGACTATGTAAAAAATTCACCGGAATTGGCTGCACAAGATCAATCAGAATTCGAGGATTCAGAATACTATTTTGGTGCAAGTTCATATTACTCAAACTTCGACATCAGAGACGAAAAGCACAATAGTTCTTTCAACTCATGGGAAGATGCAATTAAAACAGCCATTGGGACCGCTCTATTACCCGTAAAATTTCCAAATGCAGAAGTAAATGATTCGGTATACCGAATTTCATTCAACACCTACAGTGGTGAAAATGCTAGTTATACCTTCAATTTTGAGTGTACAAAATCAGCACCCAACCCAGAATTTGACTTTACAACCAGAACTTCAATTCAAGAAGTTCACTTTAACGAGTTAAGTATTTATCCAAATCCAGCCAAACAATTTATCAACCTTACGACCGATAGTAAGATTGAATCGTTGGTAATTTTTTCAAGCAAAGGTGATTTGGTTGAAGAATATTTCAAAGGAGATGGAATTAATCAAGGTATCACTATTCAAAATTTAAAAGCAGGCATTTACTTCGTTAGAGCTACTACTGTTGACAAGAAGGTGTATCATACACGTTTCATAAAAGAATAGGCTTTTAAAAATACGAAAACGGTTTTATGCTCTTTTAATTTATGAAACATTTTTCTTGTATCTTTAAACGTAGAAAATTAACTTTCAAAACATGAATAAATTCAATCACACCATTTTTGAAGAAATGCCAATTGTAGGCATAATGCGTAATTATCCCTCTTAAATCATAAAAATAATTATACCTTTTTATCTTAAAGCGGGTTTAAATACGCTTGAGATAACAATGAATTCTTTCAATGCAGTTGAAATGATTTCATTTCTTGCGAATAATTATCCTCAACTAAACATAGGTGCTGGAACGGTTTGCGACATGAGTGAACTTATTGAAGCATTGGATGCTGGTGCATCTTTTATTGTAACTCCTATATTAAACGAAGAAGTAATTGATTTTTGCGTTAATAATTCAATACCAATTTTCCCTGGAGCAATGACTCCAACTGAAATTTATAAGGCTTGGAAATTAGGAGCAACTGCAGTTAAGATATTTCCTAATGTTTTTTTTGGTCCAAACTATATAAAAGAAATTAGAGGTCCTTTGAACCAAATCAAACTACTTCCAACAGGAGGTATAAGCTTAACTAACATTGAAGAGTTTTTTAAAAATGGAGCATCTGGGGTTGGAATGGGAGCTTCGCTTTTCGATAAAGAACTTATAGAATCAAATAATTACAACGGTCTTTATCATCACTTTTTGAACTATACTCAAAAAGTTAAAAATGTACTTGCTGCTACTTCTTAAAATTTAATTCAAATTTTTATCTTTACTTTCAACTAGAAACTATTTCATATGATCACTCCCTACAAAAGAATATTACTCAAACTTTCAGGTGAATCACTAATGGGCGACAAAGCCTATGGTCTAGATGGCAAACAATTGCACAGCTATGCTACCCAAATAAAAGAAATTGTTGATACCGGCATTCATGTAGGTATTGTTATTGGTGGTGGAAATATTTTTAGAGGACTTAGCGGTGCTACCGAGGGTTTCGACCGAGTTAAAGGCGACCAAATGGGAATGTTAGCTACCGTAATAAACAGTTTGGCTTTACAATCGGAACTAGAAAAAAAAGGTGTAAGTGCACGCTTGTTTACTGCAATAAATATGGAACCAATTGGTGAAATGTATTCAAAACAGAAAGCAATTGAGGCATTGAAACTAAACGAGGTAGCTATCATGGCAGCTGGGACAGGTAATCCATTTTTCACAACCGATACAGCCTCGGCTTTACGTGCCATTGAAATTGGTGCTGATGTAATGTTAAAAGGTACACGTGTTGATGGAATATACGATTCAGACCCAGAGAAAAATCCTAAGGCAGTAAAATTTGATAAAATTACTTACGACGAAGTTTACAAGCGTGGTTTAAAAATAATGGACCTTACTGCCACTACTATGTGTAAAGAAAACAACATGCCAATTATTGTTTTCGATATGGATACTCCAGGGAATTTGAAGAAAGTATTAACCGGGAATAAAATTGGTACAATAGTAAAACCGTAACTAACGTCAGCTCGATATAAGGAAAAATAATATAATAGAGAATTCAGATATTAAAAAAGAATTCTTCGGATATGGCAGAGCTGACGAGTCAATTGTCATTAGAAAAAAGTCATTTATTGACTCTACATTTAATTTCCATAATGACCAATGACCAACAACTAAACCACTATGCATTGAAAATACATAGATTTAAAAGATGAATGAAATTCATGAAAATATGGATATTAGACACTAGACTTTATATTAAAAAAAATGGTCTAATGTCTAGAATCTAATATCTTTAAATCTTTGATTCAATATTTATAGAAATTAAAGTAACTGTAATAAATTGAAAATCGCTGAAAGCAAATTGCAGGGTCCTAACCAACTACTAGACAATTAATTATGTAGCAACCTGTAAATAAAGCATTAAGAGGAATTCCTAGGTCGAACTCACGTTAACTCTGTTAGATTTATAGCTAGAATTTATGGAACTGGAATTCATACACAAAATAAGAATTCCAAGAATAAGGATAAACTAACGAATCATAGGTCTTGAGAAAAAGTTAATTTTTGAGACTCTATCTTCATTTCTACAAATGACAAATTAGCTAAAATGCTTTGCTAAAGCTCACGTTAATTATAAAATTAAAAAAAATTACTGCTCCAATTCACGCTGTTTTGGAGCTTTTTTTTGCTCATCTTTGGTGTAAATATCCAAAGCAACAATGATAGCTGTAAAACCCCAAAAAGGAACGGAAGCTTTATCGGTATCCAAAAAATTATTCAAGGTTCCGTGCACATAATAGGTAATTAAGGCCATTAACGATGAAAGTAAGATCGTTTTAATTCGTTTATCAGATGTTCGAAAATAGGCCATAATAGCTGAATACATCACAACAATTAGCAAGGCTATAAAACTTAAAGTTCCAATAATTCCTGCCTCAGCTAGTGCTCCAAGGTATTCACTGTGTGCATTTCCTCCATCGCCTGAATTGGTACTAATAATTGTTCGTTGACTTGTAAGTTGAAATGGAGCATAATTCATAGCATATGTTCCTGGTCCCCAGCCAAAAACAGGTTTTTCTTTGAACATAGCAATGGCGCATTGCCAACGGTTAATCCGCTCAAGATTCGAAGCATCGGTCGAAATATTGGTCATGGAGGTAATATGATCCATTAAATCGTTCGACGAATCGGTTGAATTCTGCTCTAACTTCTGCAATATGGTGTCCTGAAAAACAAAGACAACTAGTACTATTGAAACAATAGTTAAAGCTATAGTTTTGAATTTTATTTTTAATTTTATTATTGCCCAAACACCAAACGAAGCAATTAAACTAAGCCAAGCAGCTCTTGAATAAGAAAGAATT
>JAQIBQ010000404.1 GCA_027859005.1 Prolixibacteraceae bacterium
GATTGAATTTTACAATGACAATGGAACCTATAAGACTGAAATATCTTGAGGAATCTCTCCAACATGGGCGCGATTATTAGATTAGTAATTGCATTATTATTCAAAAACCATAACTTCGAAAATCGTGATAATCTATAAAACTTTTTTAGATGAAAATATATACTAAAACAGGCGACAAAGGTAAAACAAGGGTTTTCGGAGGAATGATTGCCGACAAAGACGACATTCGAGTTGAATGTAATGGCATTTTGGATGAAACTGCTTGTGATATTGGCGTTTTAAGAACCCAACTTTCAACAGATCACGAATGGCAAACAAAACTGTACCAAATACAGATCGATCTAATGGACATGATGTCGCACGTTGCAACTCATTCAAGCATGCGCGATAAAAACACAGTAAATCGTCCGGTTGATGGACCTAAATTTTGTGAACAATGGATTGATGAAATGATGGATGAAATGGATGGCCCTCACGACTATTTCATTCTCCCTGGTGGCAATCTGGTTTCAGCACAGTGTCATGTAATTCGTGCCAGAATGAGAACGGCTGAACGACGTTTAATTTCATTACATAAAGTTGATCCGGTTGAAGAATTTATTCTAAAATACATTAACCGATTATCTGACTTGTTCTTTGCATTATCGCGTTACGAATTATTTAAAGCAGGCTATACCGAAGAAAAACTTCGTCCATTTATTATGCGTTTCGATAAAAAATGAGTTCAACAATAACATTCATAACAGGCGGTCAACGCTCAGGTAAAAGTAGCCATGCACAAGAGTTAGCAGAACAGCTTTCAGATGCTCCAATTTACCTTGCAACTTCGCGAGTTTGGGACAATGAATTCAAAAAACGCATTGAACGACATCAATCCGACAGAGGAGAGCAATGGACAACTATTGAAGAAGAAAAACACTTATCAAAACTCGAATTAAAAGGAAAAACAGTTGTTTTAGATTGCATTACCCTTTGGCTCACAAACATTTTTTACGACAATCAAAACGATGTAGAAAAATCGTTAAAAGAAGCCAAAACAGAGTGGAATGCTCTCATTCAACAAGCATTTAATTTAATTGTAGTGAGTAACGAAATAGGTATGGGTGTTATTCCTGAAAACAAACTTGCACGAAAATTTGCCGATCTACAGGGTTGGATGAACCAGCACATTGCAAAATCGGCCAATGAAGTTTACCTGATGGTATCTGGTATTCCAGTTAAAATAAAGGAAGAAAAAGGTTGAGATAAAAACAGGCAGAAGAAAGAAGGCAGAAGTAAAATTAAGGATGTATAAATCTGTTACCAGTAAATAAAGGTTGAGATTGAGGTTGAGACTAAAACAGGTAAAAGAAAGAAGGCTGAAGTAAATTGAATAGAAACCGAACACCAATAAAATAACCAGTCATCAGTCAATAGTCATTAGTATTGAAAAATTTAAATTCTCATACAACTAATGACAAATGGCTAATGACAAATAACTATAAACATGAGTATAAAAGAACAACTACAACATAAAATAGATTTTAAAACTAAACCTACAGGATCATTAGGTCAGTTAGAAGACATAGCCCTACAAATTGGGATGATTCAAAACACACTTTCTCCTAAAATTGAAAAGCCGGCCATGCTTGTTTTTGCAGCCGACCATGGTTTAGCCGATGAAAATGTAAGTCCTTATCCCAAAGACGTAACCTGGCAAATGGCCATGAACATTGCAACAGGCGGTGCAGGCATCAGTGTTTTTTGCCGTCAAAACGGAATAGACCTTAAAGTGATCGATGCCGGAGTTGATTTTGATTTTCCTGAAAACACCCCCATTATTTCTTCAAAAATTGCCCGTGGCAGCAAAAACATGATGCACGAACCTGCCATGAGCATTGATGAATGCAAATTGGCTTTGGTAAAAGGTGCCGAGTTTGTAAACGCTGAAGCTAAGAAAGGTTGCAACACTATATCCTTTGGTGAAATGGGTATTGGGAATACTTCGCCTTCATCGTTGTTGATCCATCGTTTCTTAGGATTACCAATCGAGGAATGTGTAGGAGCCGGAGCTGGCGTTCAGGGCGATGCATTAACACACAAACAAAAAATATTGATTGAAGTTTCTGAGAAATACAACCCTTCTACTCCACTTGAAACCTTAGCAACTTTTGGAGGACTCGAAATTGCCATGATGGTTGGTGCTTTTATTGAAGCAAAAAAACAAAACATGGTCATTTTAGTCGATGGTTTTATCGCATCGGCAGCCATGCTAACTGCCAGTCAGTTTGAACCAACATTAAAGGAAAACTGTATTTTCTGCCACAAATCGTACGAAAAAGCTCACATCACCTTGCTTGAAAAATTGGGCGTAGAACCAATTCTCGACTTGCGCTTACGATTAGGCGAAGGCACTGGAGCAGCAGTCGCACTTTCAATTATTCGATCGGCAGTGGCTTTTATCAACGAAATGGCCAGCTTCGAAGATGCAGGAGTGAGTAATAAGGAATAATGAGAGAATGGGATGATTGGAGTATTGGATGAATGGAATGGTGGAAAATTGGGATTGTAGATTATGTTTATTAATTTGAACTTATTAATCCTCAAATCGCAGAAAATGGAAAGAAAAAACATCAACAGTGGATTTAGACAACTCAGAGTATGGCAAGATGCCATTGATTTATATGTTCTAGCATGCACCCATCTATCGAAATTTCCTTTTGAATTAAAGAAAACTGCTGGTAACGCAATTGATGCGAGTCACAGTATTAGTAGAAATATTGCAGAAGGATATTGAAGAAAAAGTGTCAAAGATTATTTAAATTTTTTGAATTACTCTCTTGGTTCTAGTGGCGAATTTCATTCTTGTTTATATAGTTTCAAAATGGCGAATCAAATATCAATAGCGATTTATAATGAAATTGATCAACTTCATTATAAAACAGAAAATGAATTGTGATCATTAATAAAATCATTAAACAAAAAGATGAAAGAAGGAACTTGGAACAATGAACTCCCCCAATAATCCATTATTCCATCAACCCATTAATCCAACATTCCATCAATCCATCAATCCAATAATCCATTAATCCACTGAAAAAACCATGCGTAATCAACTCAACATCTTCCTAACAGCCCTAATGTTTTACACCCGCATTCCCGTAAAACGCGACATTGGCTATTCGAGTGAAAACCTGAATAAAGCGACTCGTTATTTTCCTTTAATCGGATTGATTGTTGGTGGAATTAGTGCCTTAGTTTTTTGGGGTGCTTCATTTGTACTTCCATCATTATTATCGGTGATACTGGCTACCGCTGCAACAATTTATGTTACCGGATCTTTTCACGAAGATGGTTTTGCCGATTTCTGCGATGGATTTGGAGGTGGTTTAACTCCCGAGAAGATTATTACGATAATGAAAGACAGTCGAATTGGAACATCCGGAGCGGTTGGCTTACTTTTGTTATTGTCGACAAAAATATTCACTATCTCTGAAATCGAAATTGAAAAAATCCCTTTGGTAATTGTTGCAGCTCATGGTTTGAGCCGGGTGATGCCTGTTCTGGTGATCTTTACATCGAACTATGTACGCGACGATATGACCAGTAAAATAAAACCCATTGGTAAAAAAGGGAGTAACGCCGACCTTGTTACTGCCATAACTTTAGGAGCCGGACTACTCTTCTTTTTTCCATGGATATTTTCAATTTCAGTTATTGCTTTACTTTTATTAATCACTTTTCTTTTCAGGAAATACATCACAAAAAAAATTGGAGGATATACTGGCGATTGTCTGGGCGCTCTTCAACAAATTAGTGAAGTGGCTTTCTACCTGCTCTTTCTTATTTTGGAAGGAAAAATTTAGGAATGATGGAAGAATGGATGAATGGAATGATGTTTCGAGTCAGGTGCAATTTAATTCAATAATCAATAACTATTGACCAATGACT
>JAQIBQ010000501.1 GCA_027859005.1 Prolixibacteraceae bacterium
GTTTTGACGTCCACTCAAGCTGAAGAGCAAAATATCTATTTTAATTTTAAGAATACTAATAAAAACGATTCAAATTTTAATCTGAATCAAAAGGAAATTTCGCTTAAGAGTTCTCCTCTTTCAATTTCTAAGTATAAACGTGCATTCGACAAAGTTCAACAACACTTAAAACGCGGAAATACATACCTAGTAAACCTTACAGCTAAAACCGAAATTACTGTAAATGCATCACTGAGTGAAATATTCCAACTCGCAAAAGCTAAATACCGAATACTTTACAAAAACGAATTTGTAGTTTTCTCTCCTGAAACATTCGTTAAAATAACAGGCAATAAAATCTTTACTTATCCAATGAAGGGTACTATCGATGCAGCAATACCAAATGCAAAAGAAAAACTAATAGAGAATAAAAAGGAATTGGCAGAACATGCTACAATTGTTGATTTACTCCGTAACGACTTAAGTAAAATAGCAAATAATGTTACCGTTGAAAAATTTAGATACATCGAAGAAATTAAAACAAAAAATAAAAAATTATTACAAGTAAGTTCCAAAATAAGCGCTACCCTTGATTCAAATTCCATGGAATCGTTGGGTGATATACTATTCAGTATGCTTCCTGCAGGTTCTATTACGGGAGCTCCAAAGGAAAAAACATTGAAGATAATTCAAGATATTGAAAACTATAAACGTGGATTTTATACAGGCATAGCAGGCTATTTCGATGGTGAAAATTTAGATAGTTGTGTTTTAATTCGCTTTATCGAAAACAAGAATGGCAAATTCTATTACAAAAGTGGTGGTGGAATAACCACACAAAGTATCGCAGAAGAAGAATATCAGGAATTAATAGACAAAATTTATGTTCCAATTAATTGAATCAATTCGAATCGAAAACAAGCAGCTTCATCACATCGATCTCCATAATAGAAGGTTTAACAATGCTTGTAAACAACTTTTTGGATTTTCAAATTCAATAGATCTTTCTAAATCAATTCTAATTCCAGATTCAATTTCAAATCAGCGTTACAAATGCCGAGTAACATTCGACGGAAAAAAGCTGAATATTGAAATCAACCAATACGAACAACGTATCATTAACTCACTCAAAGTTGTTGAAAGCAAATCGATAGATTATTCCTTCAAAACATCAAACCGTAGTCTTCTAAATAATGCATTCGATAAACGTGGAAATTGCGACGATATTATTATTTCAAAAAACGGTTTTGTTACAGATGCATGGGCTGCAAATATTATTCTTTTCGATGGTACAAAATGGGTAACTCCCACTACTCCATTACTAAAAGGTGTCCAGCGTGAGTTTTTACTATCAAATGGCACAATAACAGAAATTGCTATTAGAACAAATAATCTTCTTTCATTTAAAAAAATAAAACTTATAAATGCATTAATAGATTTTAATAGAGCTCCAGAAATAGATACAAAAAACATAATTATCAGCTAGTTAAATCCACTATCTCTAAATAGAGAAGGTGATGTTGATAAAAATCAAAAAATTGAATTGAAAAAAACCATATTTTAGCATAATAAATCGACCCCAAATCGAAAATTGAAACACATGGAAAACAACACAACAACTTCAGGAATAAATACAATTAGCTACAATGCCATTTGTAATACTGTAATGGATTACATGTTAAGCTTTCAAAGCGACAACAGTAATATCCAACAAAATTTCAACTTAAAACGTGAACATATTCACCGAGTTATAGGATATTCCGAAGTATTAACACGAAGTTTAGAATGTGAAAATGAAGTAGTATTAACTGCTCAACTAGCTGCATTATTGCACGATATAGGTAGGTTTGAGCAATTCCAAAAATACGAAACTTATAACGACTCAATTTCGGAAGACCATGCTGAGCTTGGTGTCAACATAATTCTGAAAAACAAATGGTTAGCTATTGTTTCAGAAGAAATACGTTCAACAATTTTAAAAGCGGTTTCACTACATAATAAACTTACTCTTCCTAAAACAGAAAAAGACAATGAGCTATTCATAGCCAAAATTATTCGAGATGCCGATAAAATAGATATTTTGGATCTGACAATCAATGAATATTCAAATCAAAATAAAACGAAAAACAAATCGTTTTCACTTGATTTAGACATATCATCAGCAGTATCTAAACAAATTGCGAAAAGCTTAAATGCGGAGAAATTACCTAGCAAAAAAGACATGAAAACTGTGACTGATTTTAAATTGGTGCAGCTTTCATTTGTCTATGATTTAAATTTTAAGAAGAGCTATGAAATAATTAACAAAAAATCAGTTTTGAAACAATTATTTGAAACGCTTCCAAAAACCGATCAGGTATTTGATTTATATCGAAAAGCTAAAATTCATCTTGAAAACCAATTGATTTAAGCTTCTAATTACCGTATTAAAATTATATAGGATGATTATTTGCAGATGTAACGAGGTTACACTTCATGAAATAAAACAATTTATAAGCAAAAAACCCTATGCAACTTTCGACGAATTGAAACTAGCTACAACAGCCTCAACAGCTTGTGGCAGATGCCATTCTCTTTTAAAGAAAACATACGATAAAATAAATAAAGACCTGCCCTCAAACAAACAACTTCGAATATCATTTTAAGACTGTTTGATGTTTCTCATTCAGCATCTTTTTATCTATTTTTGCTAAAAATAATTATTAAAA
>JAQIBQ010000530.1 GCA_027859005.1 Prolixibacteraceae bacterium
ATGGAAGGTGAAATGGGTAAAGCTTTATCTCAACAAGAAAAAATGCAAAATATGCTTCAAAAAATGATGAACCAAGGAAATGTAGGTAGCGATGCATTTGAAACCCTTAAAGAAGCCGAACAATTACTAAATAAAACAAGAGAAGACATTATTAGAAATAACATTTCAAATAAAACAATTAACCGTCAAAAAGAAATATTAACTCGTTTATTGAAGGCTGAAAATGCTGAAAATGAAAGAGAAATTGATGATAAAAGGAAATCAAATACAGCAGAGCAGCAAAGAATAAGTGAAACAGCAAAATACTTTGATAATAATATATCAAATGATAACTTTAATGAAAAATTAATTTTAAATAAATTAATTTTAAAAAAATATTACCAAAGTAAATACCAAAACTATATAAATCAACTTGATAGTATCAATGGTTCGAACAATTAAAATAGCATCTAGTAGAAAAAATATCAATGAAGTTGAATATTATCTCAATACTATTTTTAGAGAATCAAAATTTTCACGAAAAGTTTATTGCAGAATTTTCTTAGCTGTATCTGAGGCAGTTAACAATGCTATTTTCCATGGAAATAACGAAGATAAATCAAAATTTGTAATCATTGAGTTTAAAGAATTTCAAGAATATATTCAACTAAATATAGCTGATGAAGGTTTAGGTTTTGATTACACAAACGTACCTGATCCTAGAAATCCTCAATTTATTCGCAATGAATCGGGTAGAGGAATATTTATTATGAAGGAATATGCAGACAAAGTTTATTTTCAAAAAAATGGAGCATTGGTGCAATTAATATTTTACAAGTGATTGATTTTTTTAACCACGATATCGATTTTCCCTTAATCGTTCCTGTACAAGTTGAAGTATGGGTTGCAAGAGTTATCCGCAAATATGGAAAAAAGGAGGGAACTATTAATTATATCTTTTGTTCCGACAAGTATCTTTTAGAAATAAATAAAGAGTATTTAAATCACGATTATTTTACTGATATAATTACATTTAATTATAACGAAAGAGATATTATTTCTGGAGATATTTTTATTAGTCTTGATACAGTAAAAGCTAATGCTGAAGAGTATAAAGTTACGTATGATAATGAACTACTTCGTGTTATCATTCATGGTATACTACATTTAGTCGGTTTTAACGACAAAACAGAAGATCAAAAAAAAGAAATGCGTCATAAAGAAGATGATGCTTTGAACATCTTTGATTCATAATTACTTATTAATTGATATTTTTGTCTTTTATTTAAAGTAATTCTTCGGAAAATGAATAATCAATACGATGTTATTGTAGTAGGAGCAGGGCATGCTGGTTGTGAAGCAGCTATGGCTGCTGGCAACATGGGTTCAAAAGTGTTGTTGATCACAATGGATATGAATAAAATAGCTCAAATGAGCTGTAATCCTGCTATGGGAGGAATTGCTAAAGGTCAAATTGTTAGAGAAATCGATGCCTTGGGTGGTTATGCAGGTATTATTACTGATGAATCGACTATTCAGTTCCGTATGTTAAACCGATCAAAAGGACCGGCAATGTGGAGTCCAAGAGCACAATGTGATCGAATGTATTTTTCTGCAACATGGCGCAAATACCTTGAAAAAAATAATAACGTAGATTTTTGGCAAGGTATGGTAATACATCTCATATTTGAAGGTGATAAAGTAGTTGGTGTTAAAACCGACTTAAATATAGAGTTTAAATCAAAATGCGTAGTTCTTACTAACGGTACGTTCCTCAATGGTCTAATGCACATTGGACAACATCAACAAAGTGGAGGTCGAATTGCAGAACCTGAATCGAAACATATTAGTGAACAACTGCTAAATTTAGGATTTGCAGTTGGTCGAATGAAAACTGGAACACCAGTTAGAGTAGATGGTAGAACAGTGAATTACAGTGTTTTAACCGAGCAAAAAGGAGATAATGATTTTTATAAATTTTCTTATCTTCCTGAGATTCGCACAAAACTTAAACAGTTGAGCTGTTATATGGCCTATACAAATCTCAGCACGCATAAAATCTTAAAAACTGGCTTCGAATCGTCTCCTATGTTCGATGGTACCATTCAAAGTCTAGGTCCTAGATACTGTCCAAGCATCGAAACTAAATTAATAACATTCGCAGATAAAGATGAACATCATTTATTTTTAGAACCAGAGGGAGAGGATACGATAGAATATTATTTGAATGGATATTCATCATCTTTACCATGGGATGTACAATTAGATGCTTTACGAAAAGTTGAAGGATTCGAAGAGGTGAAAATCTTCCGACCTGGTTATGCTATTGAATACGATTTTTTTGATCCAACACAATTGCATCATACTTTAGAAACAAAAAAAATAGAAAACTTATATTTTGCTGGTCAAATTAACGGAACTACTGGTTATGAAGAAGCAGGTGCCCAAGGAATAATTGCTGGAATAAATGCTCATCAAAAAAGTCATAAGTTAGATGAATTTGTGCTTGGTAGAGATGAAGCTTACATAGGCGTTTTGATTGACGATTTAGTTACCAAAGGAGTAGATGAACCTTATCGAATGTTTACTTCAAGAGCAGAATATCGTATTCTCCTACGCCAAGACGATGCTGACCAAAGACTCACTCCCAAAGGTTTTGATTTAGGATTAGCAAAAAAGAACAGATTGGATTTGTTAACTTCTAAAATTGAGCAAAGAGATTCTCTATTAAAATTTATTCAAAAATTGAGTGTTAAACCAGAACAAGTCAATAATTATTTAACATCTGTAGGTTCTGCTCCATTAAAACAAGGTGTTAAATTGGTTGATATAATTGCTCGTCCACAGGTAAAACTGATAGATATAATTGATTACCTTGATGAATTAAAACATCAAGTTGGTTTGATTCTTAATAGGCGAGAAGAGATTATCGATTCAGTAGAAATTAAAATTAAATATTCGGGTTACATTGAACGCGAGAGCTTGATGGCTAATAAATTTAAACGGCTAAATAATATTGTTATTGAAAATAAATTTGATTACCAATCAATACAAACAATTTCCACCGAAGCACGACATAAATTAGCTGCAATTCAACCAAAAACTCTAGGACAAGCAAGTAGAATTCCAGGAGTATCTCCATCAGACATTAGTGTGCTTTTAGTATTAATGGGACGTTAGTTCCACGTGAAACAAACAGTATGAAAAGTGTAGAAGGTAATATTGTCGATTTGATTTCAAGATCTATTTTTAAAGGTAGAATTCATTATTCGAATAAGATAGAATCAATAGAAAAGGATTCCACTATAGTTTCAGAAAAATATATTCTACCAGGACTTGTCGATGCTCATGTGCACATCGAAAGCTCTATGCTTTCTCCATTGGAATATTCAAAAATTGCACTAAAACATGGGGTAATCGCATCGGTTACTGACCCTCATGAAATTGCAAATGTTTGTGGTATGAAAGGAGTGAGGTTTATGATTGAAAATGCTTCCTTAACACCAATGAAATTGTCTTTTGGTGCACCTTCGTGTGTTCCAGCAACTCCTTTCGAAACTTCGGGTGCACTATTGGATTCCTCAAATATAGAAACACTGTTTAAACAAAAGGAATGTTCTCATTTATCGGAAATGATGAATTTCCCCGGTGTTATATACAACGATAAAGAAGTCCATACTAAAATTGAAATTGCTCATAAGTACAATAAAGTTATAGATGGTCATGCTCCTTTATTGAATGGATATGATCTTAGGAAATATGTAAAAGCGGGCATTACAACTGATCACGAATGCACTTCAATTCATGAGGCTTTGGAGAAAATTTCTTTGGGAATGAAAATTATGTTGCGTGAATCTAGTGCTTCCATAGATTTCCAAAATCTTATTTCCCTAATAAATTCTCATTCTGATAAAGTAATGTTTTGTACCGATGATTGTCATCCTGATGATTTGGAAAAATCCTATATAAATGGATTGGTTAAGCGTGCGATTGATCAGAAATATGATATTTTTGATATACTCACAGCTTCTACTTTAACTGCTAAATCGCATTATAAGTTGAATATTGGTTTACTTCAAATATCAGATTGTGCTGATTTTATTGTGGTAGATGATTTAGAAAATTTTACTGTTATTTCAACGGTTATAGATGGGGTAGAAGTATTTGATGGGAGCACTGTGTTGATAGATGAATCTAACCTTTCGTTGATCAATAACTTTTTAGTTAATACTATTACTGATGTCGATTTGCAAGTTAGAAGATCATCCTCATCAATAAATGTAATTGAGGTTATACCTGATAGTTTACTAACAAAAAAATATAAGTACGAAATAAATATCTCAGATGATTTTATTCATTCAAACATTGAAGACGACATACTTAAGATTGTAGTATTGAATCGCTATGTTAAGGCCAAAGCTTCAGTCGGTTTTATTAAAGGTTTTACTCTGAAGAAAGGAGCAATTGCTGGAACTATTGCCCATGATTCTCATAACATTGTTGCGGTAGGTGTAGACGATGAATCAATTCTAAAAGCAATTCAGGAGGTACAGAAAAATAAAGGAGCATTGGTTGTGGTGGATGGTGAAGAATCACATTTACTATCATTGCCAATTGCCGGTTTAATGTCAGACAAAGATGGAGCTTTTGTATCGAAAAGATACGCAGAGTTATCGCAACACGCTATTCGTTTAGGTTGTTGTTTAAATGCTCCTTTCATGACCTTGGCGTTTATGTCGCTTCTTGTAATCCCTGAACTAAAACTAGGTGATCAAGGTTTGTTCGACGTGAATAAATTTGAATTTATCGACCTCCAGAATTAGTATGTCAACACCTGAAGAACTCAAAAATATAGTTAGTAACCTTCCAGATGAACCCGGAATATATCAATATTTCGATTCAAAAGGAACCATTATTTACATAGGAAAAGCAAAACGTTTAAAGAAAAGAGTAGCTTCCTATTTTAATAAGAATCACAACAACCGGAAGACTATTTTACTAGTTCGGAAAATATTCGATATCCGATATATTGTAGTCGAGACCGAGCAGGATGCACTAATTCTGGAGAATAATCTCATAAAAAAATACCAACCCAAGTATAATATACAGCTTAAAGACGATAAAACATTCCCCTGGATTTGTGTTAAAAATGAACGTTTTCCACGTATTTTCTATACTCGCAAGGTGATTCAAGATGGTTCACTTTATTTTGGACCCTTTACTTCTATGTTGTTAGTCAGAACATTACTGGAGTTATTTAAACAAACCTATAAACTCAGAACGTGTAAGTATAATATTTCGGAGGAAAATGTTTCACGTGGAAAGTTTAAAGTATGCCTTCAATATCACATAGGTAATTGTTTGGGTGCCTGTGAAAATCACCAAACAGAGGATAACTATAATCAGGGCATTGACGACATTAAACATATCCTTAGGGGAAACATAGGATCGGTTGTTTCGCACTTAAAGGAACAGATGAAGAAATATGCCGAAGAGCTCGATTTTGAATTTGCACTTTCAATAAAAGAGCGTTTAGATATCCTTCAAAACTATCAGGCAAAATCAACGGTGGTTAGTCCTACTATTAAAAATATCGATGTTTATTCTTTTACAAAAGATGACAATGTTTCCTTTGTAAATTTTTTGAAGGTCGTAAATGGAGGCATAATTAATTCGTACACTTTAGAGCTCAAATCGAAACTTGAAGAAACTGATGAAGAATTATTACTGAGTGGAATTACTGAAATACGACAAAAAATTTACAGTAATGCGACAGAAATATTAGTTCCTTTTATACCTTTATTTGGATTTGAAAATGTAAAATATAATGTTCCTCAACGTGGAGATAAAAAGAAATAATTGGAGCTTTCGGAGAAAAATCTAATGTATTATGTGCTCGAAAAAAAGAAAACAAGTGCTTTGCAACTAAACGAAACTCCTGCTGAACGTATTCTTAAAACAGCTAAAAAGGAACTACGTTTAACCGAATTACCCTTTCATATAGAATGTTTCGACAATAGTAATTTACAGGGATCAAATCCGGTTGCTGCTTGTGTAGTGTTTAAAAATGCTAAACCAGCCAAAAGAGAGTATCGTCATTTCAACATTAAAACTGTTGTAGGCCCCGATGATTTTGGGTCGATGACGGAAATTATATATCGCCGGTATAAACGCTTGTTAGACGAAGGTCACAAATTGCCAAACCTAGTTATTGTTGATGGAGGTAAAGGGCAATTAAGTGCAGCTTTAAAAGCATTAGATGAGTTGAGCTTAAGAGGAAAATTACCAATAATAGGCATAGCAAAACGCCTAGAAGAAATTTATTATCCTGGAGATCCAGTTCCCTTGTATATCGATAAAAATTCAGAAACATTAAAGCTTATTCAAAAGCTTCGTGACGAGGCTCACCGCTTTGGAATTACGCATCACCGAAGCCAGCGTTCGAAAGATATGATTGTTTCTGAATTGGATAAAGTTAAGGGGATAGGCGATAAAACAAAAAAAGCGTTATTGTTAAAGTTTAAATCGGTTGCAGGAATTAAAAATGCCACTAAAGAAGATTTGGAAAATGAAATAGGGAAGAGCAAAGCACAAGTTTTAACTACCTATTTCATGTCCGAACAAAGCAACTAGAAGATACCTGTTTTAAGTATTGAGGAAAAATAACACATTAACTAAACCCTAATGATATTTTTAAACTACACAGCCCCTTTCCTTTGTATGGAAAGGGGCTGTTGCTTTTTGAAATAAAGGAAATATGTGTGCACTTGTATGGTTAAAATTTACGTGGCTACAGTTATCAGTTAGATAAAACGGTTGAAGTTGTGCCATCCATTTCGGTTCAACGTGTGCCAGGTGTTTCGGTCGAAAGTGTGCCACTTTATAGTTGCATTTAAAGTTTTGTTTCGGTCGAAGTTGTGCCACTCATATCGGCTCAAGTTGTGCCACTAAAATACCAAGAAGAATGATTTCTAACTTATCGCTGATAAAAAAAATCAGAGATATGGCCGCAAAAAGGATAGATATCATGGATGTTAGAATTCATTTTGCATCAATTTTAGCGAGTTGTTCACAAAAAACTAATCGCAATTTCCTTACCACATAAATCAAATACTAACCGATGGTACATTCACACTGGCCTTTTATACATTTGAGTTATTATGTTATTTTTAAGAACCTACTTTTACATTGTATTTTAATCAAACACAACATCGTGAAGAAACTAACCACTCTATTGTTTACCTGTCTCATTACAGTCCTATCGTTTGGTCAAACCATTCATTTCAAACAGGGCGATGAATTTTCATACCGAAGTTCAGTATATGTCAATAATGTATTTTTATGTTCAGATAAAACAGAAAGTAATACCACTGAGAGTATAAAATGTTATCAGGTTAATTTTAAGGTTGAGGAAAGCGACACTAGTGGTTATATATTACTTGCTGAATACGAAGAACTCAATAATTATACAAGAAGTATAAAAGGATTAGATAAACAGTGGAAAACTGGTACACATTATGAAAAAAATTTAATGAATAAAAATACAACACTCAATTTTCCAGAATATATAGTGGAATTTAATTTAACCTGTAAGGGTATTGTAAGTGAGCCAGTTTTAATAAAAGATTCTGCGAGTATAAATAAAAACAGTCATCATTTTCCTGACTCAGTGCTGCTACAAATCTTCAACGCTGATATTGCCAATATGTTTATTGTCTTACCTGAAAACCTGCGTGTTGGAGAACAAACAATGTTTAACAGAGTAAACTATACCATCTCAGATATTGATAAAAATATTATCACATTTGTCTACATTTTTGAGGAAAGTGATGTAACCAGTAAAGGTCAATTCATATACGATACAAGTAAGGGTTTGATTGTTGAGAATAATAGTTATGAAAGCAAAAGAAATCAAACTCAAGTAAGAAACAATTACATTTCCAGTGCAGAAAAAAATGAAATACAAGGTAAATCAAATGTTATTCAATTGTATAGAAGGCAATTAGTAATGAATAATAAAGAACCCTTTGCTTGTGAATTTAAAAAGAATGAAAATAGTATTGATTCTGTTTTTACTGAAACAAATGTAAGCATTAGGGGTAAAATAATAAATACTGTTCAAAATAGTAAAGTCTCTATTGAGTGGAATGAATCGGTTCCGAATGGTTACAACAGGTACAGTATAAGTGTTCCTCTAAATGCTGATTCTACTTTTGAAATACGTTTAAAATTGGATGAAATGCAACAGGTCAAATTTGTAAATTATGAAATTGCAAATTTTTATTTGACTCCTGGCGATGACTTATATTTGGAAGTTGATATGAATGCATTTGATGAAACCATCGTTGCAACTGGGGTTGGAGCCAATAACCTAAACTTTAGTTTCACTAAGTATTTGTATGAAGAAGGTACAGATTTGCCTCGATATGGAGTTTATGTTTTAGCTAAAGATAAATATGCTGATACGCTCCCAAAAGATTTTAAAAGTTTCTTTTTCGATTTACTGAAAGAAAAGCAAGACTACCTTAATAATAATTGTACTTGGTTAAGCCCTGAGCAGTATTTAGCCGAATTCTGGGAAAGTCAAATTGCGGTAGTCAGTATCTTAAAAAACTATCCACAAAAACAGGAGTATTATCGAGAACAAGCCAATAAAGAGCCATATATTATTGATAAAAATAACTATTACGATTTTTATAATCTTATACATCCCGATAACGACATGATGTCGTACTGCTCTAATTACGAGCATTTTATTAGAGAATATGTATTTTTCTTTTTGGATCAAAAAATGCAAGAAATTACAGGTTTAGGGAATGTCATAAACGTGAGTAATTATTTTGATCAACTGTATCAAATGAGATACGGATTAAGTAACTCTTTGTTCACAGGAACAAGTCAGTATATCCTAAAGTATAAAACGGTGACAGATGCATTGCAGCGGTCAAGTTGGGATAGTTTTGTTGAATTGTATGACCAATTTATTGCGGAATACCCTAATGCGCATCAAACCACATTGATAAAGGAAGCTTATCAACGAGCCGAAAAAGTATCGCCAGGAAAACCTGCTTTCAATTTTGAGCTTTCCGATTTTGAGGGAAATAATGTGAAACTTTCCGATTTTAAAGGCAAAGCAATTTATATCGATTTTTGGTCAACAAGTTGTGGGCCTTGTATTGCAAGTATTGAGCGTTATGGCCAGGAAATGCAGGAAGCGTTTAAGGATACCGATGTTGTGCTTATGTACATTGCACTTGAAAGTGATGTAACCAAGCCTAAAGAATTCATGGAAAAGCAAGGGATAAAAGGAATTCAACTTATCGCAAAAGGAGACGAAGAAGCTGTCATTCGCGATAAATTTTTTTTCAATGGTATTCCACATTATTATCTTATCGATAGGAATGGAAATATTGTAAACAGAGAAGCTCCGTCACCGTATCAGGTTGTTAAAGATCATTCGCTGGTACTAAGTGCGTTAGATGTTCAATTAAATGAAGATGATAATCAACAAACCATTTACTTATTAAAACTGATTGCCAGTATTTTAGGAGGAGTTTTATTGTTAGTTGTTGCTATATTATTTATGAACAAACGTGCAAACAAAAGGAAACTAAAGCTATCGGGTTTAAATACCAAAGTTCGTGAATTAGAACTTACTGCAATTAAAGCTCAAATGAATCCACATTTTATGTACAATTGTTTGAATTCCATTCAAAATTTGGTTCAGCAACAGCGTACTAAAGAAGCCCATACGTACATTTCAAAGTTTGCTGAAATGATTCGCAACGTTTTAAAGTACAGCGATAGAGATGAAATATCGTTAGCTGAAGAAATAGAGATGGCTAAAAACTATGTGAAATTAGAACAATTGCGGTTCGATATTAATTTTGAAGTTCATATTGCCGATAACCTTGATTTGTATTCTATTTTTATTCCGCCTTTATTACTGCAACCTATAATTGAAAACGCCATACTACACGGTTTAACACCAAAAAGTGGCGATAAAGTTTTAATTTTAGCGGTAGAAACCGTTCAAAATTATATTTGTATAAAAATTGAAGACAATGGTATTGGCCGAAAAGCTGCAAGATTAAACAGGGCCGAAAATAATGGAAAAGGTTTGGGTTTTAGTAAAGAGCGCCTTGAGATGCTGAAAGAAAAACACAATGCGAATTATAAATTTGAGATGATAGACCTTACAGATGCACAGGGAAATCCTTCGGGAACCCGCATTGAAATTTGTTTGGCTGAGGATTAAGGTATGACAGAAAATACAATTAAAGCCATCATTGTTGATGATGAAAAAAATGGCCGAGAAAACCTGAGAGGTGTTCTTCACGAATTCTGTCCCGAAATTGAGCTGGTTGCCGAAGCCGAAAATGCCTTGCAAGCAATTGATTTCATCATTAAATTGAAGCCTTATTTAGTGTTTTTAGACATTGAAATGCCCGGTGGAAATGGTTTTAAAGTACTAGAATATTTCAAAGAGCCTTGGTTTAGTGTAATTTTTGTGACAGCATATAATCATTATGCTATCCAGGCCATTCGTTTTTCGGCCTTAGATTATATTCTCAAACCAATTGATGCATTATTTGTGAAAACAGCGGTAAGCAGATATATCGATCAAAAATCACATGTAGACCAACGTTTAAAGCAGTTCTTAAATAATGAGATCCGATCGAAAGAAAACAAAAGAATTGCTCTTCCAATGTCTGATAAAATTAATTACGTTGAAATTAACCGCATTGTAAAATGCAGGGGTGAAGCAAATTATACAAGGGTTTTCATTACTACAGGTGAAGAACACATTGTTTCCAAGCCATTGGTTGAATACGAAGACATTTTAGCCGGATATGGTTTTATCAGAACACATAAATCATTCATTGTAAATGTAAGTCATATACAGTCTTTTGTTAAGAGCGATGGTGGTTATTTAATCATGTCAGATCAAACGATTGTTCCTGTTTCAAGAAGAAAAAAAGAGCTAGTATTACGTGAATTAAAATAGAGCTGGAAACTAAAATCCAATTCTATATTTTTCGTCCTCATCTTCACCCAAAATACTTAGGTAACTTTCGTAACGGCTAATACTAATTTCACCTGCTTCAACCTGTTCCTTTACGTTGCATCCCGGTTCATGTGTATGCGTGCAATTGTTGAATTTACAAGCCTCCGAAATTGCAAAGATTTCAGGAAAATAGTGACTCACATCATCATCTTTCATGTCTATCATTCCAAAGGAGCGTATTCCGGGAGTGTCAACAATGTAACCTCCCATTTTTAATTCAAACATTTCAGAAAAAGTAGTGGTGTGTTTTCCACTTTTATGAGACGCTTCTGAAATAATATCGGTCTTCAGATTAAGGTTTGAATCTATGTAGTTAATTAGAGATGATTTTCCTACACCTGAGTTGCCTGTAAAAACACTTGTTTTATTAGTCATCAACTTCTTTAATTCATCCATTCCCTGACCTGTTTTTGTGGAGGTGGCCAAACACTTGTACCCAATTTCATGATAGATCCCATACCACTCATTCACCTTTTCCATTTCTTTAGAAGTATAGATGTCTATCTTGTTAAAAACAACAACGGCTGGTATGTTATAAGCCTCGGCTGTGACCAAGAAACGATCAATAAAATTTAGTGTAGTTACAGGATGTTTTTTAGTCACAACAATAAAGGCCTGATCGATATTTGCTGCTAGAATGTGTGATTCTTTCGAAAGATTAACCGATTTACGAATGATGTAGTTTTTACGTGGTTTTAACTTGGAAATAATTCCCATGGGTTTGCCTCTCTCTGAAATTTCATCTTGAAGAGAAAAATAAACCAAATCACCAACGGATAAGGGATTCGTTGTACGAATTCCTTTCATTCGAAATTTTCCTTTAATACGACACTCAAATTCATCGTTACTGGTTTTAACGGTGTATCTGCTTCCTGTCGATTTGATGACTAATCCTTCCTGTAATCCCATTCTGTTTGTTAAATTTGGTGCAAAAATACATTACTTTTCTTTAAGTGAGCGATTTGATAACAAATATAACAGGCGTTGTCTTGGCCGGCGGAAAAAGTAGTCGAATGGGTACCGACAAAGGCTTGATAGATTTTAAAGGCAAACCAATGGTTCAGTATTCTATTGATTTGCTTTCTGATATTTTTGAAACGGTTGCAATTAGTACCAATAATCCAGTATACAGTCAATTTGGATTGCCACTTATTATCGACATTCATAAAAATTGTGGACCAATGGGTGGAATATTAGCAGCTTTATCTCAGATAAAAACCGATAAAGTATTTACCATCAGTTGCGATATGCCTTTTGTTACACGTGAAACCATAGAGAAAATACTTCTGCACCAAGATGCAAAAATTGCTGTTGCTACGCACAATGATTTTATAGAACCTTTGTGCGGGATTTATTCAATTGATCTTTTAAAGAAGATGAATGACCGAATTATAGTAAATAACTTCAAGATGTATTCCTTTATATTGGAAGAAAAATCAACGATACTTGTTCCAGTATCACAAAATCAGTTTTTGAATATTAATTCTCCAGAAGATTTAAAGAGTTTCAATGGATGATTGAAAATTAATTTCAATTTTAAATGTTGAATTCAACCTTAATTCAGGTTTCTGCAATAAAATCTTTTATCAAAACTACACCCAGTGCTTGCAAATACTCGCTTGAAATATGCAGATACAAACTGGTTGCTGATGAGTACATAACAGGCCGAATTGTTTATTGGTTATTAACATAAAACGCATTACTTTGTATGTACTTCTAATTCTAAAACAAGAAACTATGAATAAATTATTTTTCAAGGCTTTCCTATTATTGGTGCTTTCTTGTACACTAACGTTAAATGTTTCAGCACAAAAAAAATTGGGTAAATTTGGTAGCTCAATAAGTAAAAAAGTTGGACCTACCACCATTCGACTTCCATATTCAGATGTAATTTCTTATATGGATTATGCTGAACCAGGTAACGAAGATGAAATAAAAAAAGGCAAGAAATTCTACTATATTTATATTTGGATACCTGCTGTTATTCCTGAATTAGGTGTTAGAATGCTTTCACCCGTAGGTAGCAATAATGTAAGTGGTGCAATTCAAACCGAGGCTTATCTCAAAAACAAAGATTCGAAAGATTACTTCGATACCTATATTACCATTGAGAAATCACTCATTTTTAATTCTGATAATGTAACTCCTGAAAAAGTTGCAGCAACTACATGGTTAACACTCAAGCATAACGATGATAGTCGCGAAATGCCACCTTTACCAAATCGTAAAAAATACAATTCATTATTTAGGTACAAAAGTGAAATTGGTGAACCGCTTAAAGCCTTGTCAGTTGGTTTGTATCGTATCGGTTTTACTACCTATAAAACGGGTGAAGTGAAAGGTACTTTTTTAGCAGAAGTAGCTTCAACTGTTAAACTAAAAGATGTTGTTATGGCTAGAACGCTTGAAGAGCTAATTAGTAAAATGAATCAAGAATAAATTGCGTTTTTAATGTCTCGAATATTGCTACCCTTCGTTTCCATGTAATGTAAACGAAGGGTAGTTTTTTACCTTTCATTAGATATTGCAGAAAAGCAGGTGTTTTTTAAAGTTAGAATAAAACAGCTTTTTAGAACCACAAACCCTTTTTTAGATGATTGTGTTGAAATAGGTTAATCTTTAAATGGTATTGTAATGTATGACTTCGTTTGCTTTTCAGCTTTTTAGTTGTTCAATCAATTTTAAGGCATCCTCTCGTAATGGTTTATAGCGTTTGCTCCAAATTAACAAACCTACAAGAATGGCGATTACTATCGCTCCAAGAAAAACAACTTGAATAAACCATATATTTTACTTTCAGGTCTATTAAACACTATACCTGCATCAACAAAAGCAACGGCTAAAAACGCCAAAAAAAATTTTAGTTGAAAGGGTTTGTAGCGTTTTCCTGTTTTAGCATCAATAGAGTTGGCAGAGAATAGAGTACTTTACTCTACTCTTTCTGGAATTTATTAAAAATAAATGCAAATTAGATTTAAGTTGAGCATCGCTAATGAATGGGTAACACTCTAATTTTCGCGTAAAAAAAAAGAATTATTAAAGCAGTTCAAATAGTTTCGGGTGACAGCTACAAACGGAATATGCAAATAGATTAACGCACTACCAATGGATTTAGCTATTCAGTTGATACTTTGGATAGAATTTTATTGGATCTTTTGTTAAAGAAATAGCGCATTTCATTTTTCAATCCTATGTATAAAACTGCACTAAATTCGATACATTAAACACCCTGATTTTATTCACAAAAGCTCTAGTTTTATTATTCCGTTTATTATTCAAATAAAAATGCTGCAAATACTAACGATTTAAGAAAACTCGATCGTACCCATTTACTTGAATATCTACAATAGTTGAGAACTATAAAATCTATTATAATGAACAAACAGAACAATTTACTTTTAGCTTTGGCATTATTCCTTGGTTTTTTTGCATTATCATTATCTGGTTTTTCACAAACAGCAATGCAAAATATTGCAGGTAGAAATTGCATTAACCTTAATGGTCAATGGCCTGTGATTATCGATCCTACAGGAACAGGAAACTGGCGCCAGGTATGGAAATCAAATGTACCTCAAAATAAAACTCAATTTTTTGAGTATTCATTCGATGGTGGTCCCAAACTAAATGTTCCGGGAGATTTTAATACACAACATCCCGACTTAAAGTTTATGGAAGGTACCGTTTGGTATCAGAAAAAGTTTAATCACTTAGCGAATGAGTCTAATCGTTACTTCATTCATTTTGGTGCCGTTAATTATACTGCTGACGTTTATCTGAATGAAAAGCTACTTGGTGGTCACGAAGGTGGATTTACCCCTTTTCAATTTGAAATTACGAACGATTTAATTGAAGGTGAGAATATTTTAGTTGTGAAAGTGAACAACGAACGGCACGGTGATGGATTGCCCGGTTACGGTTACGATTGGATGAACTATGGCGGAATTATACGAGACGTAAATCTAGTGCAAACTCCAACTTCTTACATCGATGATTACTTTATTCAATTAAAGAAAAGCATTAAAAATGAAGTGGAAGGCTGGGTCAAAATAAATGGACAAAAAGCCAATCAAAAAGTAGAAGTAGTAATCCCAGAACTAAAAATTAACTATTCTACTCAATCAAATAGTGATGGTTTCGCAAAAGTGGAATTTAAAGGGAAGTTCGACCGATGGAGTCCTACAAATCCAAAACTCTATGAGGTGATTGTACAGAGCGAAACCGACACCATTAGGGATGAAATTGGCTTTAGAAATATTGACGTAGAAGGAGCAAAAATCACACTTAATGGAGAACCAATATTTCTAAAAGGAATTAACATTCACGAAGAAATGCCCTTACGGGCAGCGAAAGCGTATACCGAAACCGATGCATTGGTGCTTTTAACTTGGGCAAAGGAGCTAGGCTGTAATTTGGTTCGTTTGGCACATTATCCGCACAATGAATACATGGTGAAAATGGCCGAAAAAATGGGCATTATGGTTTGGGACGAGTTGCCCATCTATCAACACATTCAATTCTCGACTCCTGGAGTTGAAGAAAAAATGGATTTGATGCTTCGTGAAATGATCAAACGAGATCGGAACCGAGCAGGTGTAGTTATCTGGAGTTTGTCAAATGAGACCTATCAACATACAGCAAACCGCGATAGCGCGCTTGTTCGAATAACAAAGAAGTGTAGAGATTTAGACAACACCCGACTTATTACACACGTAATTAACAGTCAGGGATACAACAACAATACCTTCAATGTTTGGGAACATTTATACCAACATTGCGATGTTATTTCTCTCAATGAATACATTGGTTGGTATGTGCCCTGGCAGGGAAAGCCTTCCGAAACAAAATGGAAGTTTGATTGTACCGATAAACCTGTAATCATTTCTGAATTTGGAGGCGAGGCATTGTACGGCAGTAATTATGGACCAAGCGACGAAGCTGCATGGTGGACTGAAGAATTTCAGGAGCAAATTTATATCAAGCAAACTGAAATGTTTGAAACTGTTCCAAACCTATGTGGCTTATGTCCATGGCTTTTGGTCGATTACAGATCGCTAGGAAGAATGCATCCGGTTTTCCAGCAAGGTTGGAATAGAAAGGGCTTGCTTTCAGACAAAGGACAGAAGAAGAAAGCCTGGTATGTTATGAAAAAATATTACGATCGCTTAGACAAAAAATAAGAAACGTAAGCTGCATAAAAACTCACAAACTGAAATTTACAACAATGAGTTCTATGAATTTGAAATTAGTAATTAAAATTAAATATTAGTACAGTGCCCGGTTTTTTGATTATAAATTACTGGGCACTTTTTTGCCAATTTAGCACATTTATTTTACCATGAAATTCACCCTTCTTTCTCTCTTTTTTCTTTATTTAGCTGTTTTTTGTTTTGCCAACAATTCACAAATAAACCATTGGGAAACAGTGGTTTTTGTAAGTGATACTTGGAGCTATTTTGAAGGCTTGTCTTCTGTATCTTCGAACTGGAATAAAAATTCATTTGATGACTCTAGTTGGAAAAAAGGGGAAGGTGGTTTTGGTTATGGCGACGGAGATGACAATACCATAGTAGAGCCAGCAAACTCTCTCTTTATTCGTATTTCATTCAATGTTTTTTCAGTCCAAAATATAGAAGATGTTCTATTTCATATCGACTATGATGATGGATTTGTTGCTTACCTAAATGGGGTTGAAATTGCACGCAGTTCAATGGCTGATGTTTTTCCAGCATACGATGCTCTTACAACTGATCAGCACGAGGCAAAAATGCAAAATGGAGGTGAGCCTGAAGAATTTCAGATAGAAAAAACGCTTTGGGAAAACCTGTTGATTGAAGGTGAGAATGTTCTTGCAATTCAAATTCATAACTCGAGTGTTTCCTCCAGCGATATGTCGGCTATTCCATTCCTAAGCTTTGGAATAAACGATAATTCATTTCATTATAGATCAACACCAACTTGGTTTCAAGAACCTTTTAATTTTTCAACGTCAAACTTACCAATTGTAATTATTGAAACACAAAATGGACGTGAGGTAATTGATGAACCTAAAATTAAGGCAAACATGAAAATTATAAACAATCCTAATGGAGAGTTAAATCATGTAGCAGACCTAGCCAACGATTACAATGGTGCAATTGGAATAGAAATTAGAGGATCGTATTCTGCAACACTGCCACAAAAACCTTACGGGATTGAAACGCGTGATAGTTTGGGTGAAAACAATAATGTGAAACTGTTGGGAATGCCCAAGGAAAATGATTGGATATTATTAGCAAACTACAACGATAAATCTTTCATGAGAAACTCACTGGCATTTCATTTATTTGAAAAAATGGGGCACTATGCTCCACGTACAAAAGCTTGTGAAGTTTTAGTGAATGATGACTATCAGGGTATTTACTTGCTGACTGAACGAATAAAACAAGATAAAAATAGGGTTGATATATCTAAACTTGACGAAGACGATAATGCTGGAGATAGTCTAACAGGAGGCTATATTTTTAAAATTGATTATCCAGATGAATATAGTTGGGAAAGTAATTTCTCGCCAATTGATCGGCCTAATGGTCGAGTTTTATTTGTTAATCATGATCCCAAAGGAGGTGAGATAACAAATAATCAACAGGAATACCTCAAATGGTTTATCAATGAATTTGAAACTGTTTTATACAGTTTTGATTTTGACGATCCACAGGTTGGATATCGCTCTTATATCGACGTTGAGACATTTATTGACTATTTCATTATTGGTGAACTTTCGCGGAATGTCGATGCCTACAAAAAAAGTCGCTACTTCTATAAAGACAAAGATAGTAAAGGTGGTTTGTTAAGCTCAGGTCCCGTTTGGGATTTCGATTGGGCTTGGAAAAATCTTAATGATTGTTCCTTTCTAAGAGGGCAAGATGGTTCTGGCTGGGCCTATAAAATAAATGAATGTAATGTGTGGCCAACTCCTCCATCGTGGATTGTTCGTTTTTTGGAAGATCCATATTTTGTTGATCAGTTGTATACCCGATATTTTAATTTGAGAGAAACAATATTAAGTGAGACTTATTTACAAAATTATGCCGACTCAATTAAAAACCTATTTGCCGAACCACAGCTAAGACACTATAAGCGCTGGCCAATATTAGGCAAGCAGGTGGGTGCTCCAGAAACAGATAAAATTCCTGACACGTACAATGCTGAGGTCGATAAATTGGTGCAATGGATAAATACGAGATTAGGCTGGATTGATAAAAATTTAGAAGGAAATTTCTTAACAGAGCGTGAGCGTTTTATTTCTTCTAACGAAATATGCATTTATCCTAATCCTGCAAACGAACTATTGTTTATAGAAACCGATACCCCAATGTTGGGCTTAATGATGTATAATGTAAATGGATCTCTTATTTATTCGTCTTTTTCTGCCGATCAGCAAAAAGCAAGAATTGATGTGTCGCAGGTTCAAAAAGGCTTATATTTTATTCGTATCGAATTTGAAAACGAGCGATTTCAAACCCAAAAAATTGTTATAAGGCACTAATTGGTAATTAGCCATGCTCAGAAATAGAACGTAACCTAACTAGATCAACAATATCAATATCTTTTCCAAAGGTTCTGATAATTCCATCCTTTTTGAATTCAGATAAGGTTCGAATCACATTTTCGGTAGTCATTCCAATATACTCAGCAATTTCGCGACGCGAAACAGGTAGCTGGATCATATTACTTTTATAGATATATTCCGAAAAATAGATGAGAACATGTGCAACTCGCCCCTTTAAATGCTTACGTCTAATTTCTAAATTATCAAGAATAATCATATCTGTTGCTTCACTAAGCTTAACCATTAGGTTCATAGCAAAATCGCCATTCTCATGTATTGTTTTTTTAACATCAGCTAATGCAAGCAGGCAAATTGAAGTATCATCAAGAGCGATAACTGAGTAGTTATATCGTTTCGAAGAAAATACACTTAATAAGCTCACAAAATCAAATGGCTTCGCAAAACTTAGTATTTGCTCTTTTCCATTACTGGTTTGACGGGTTAATTTAACTAACCCACTTTTAAGGTAAATAAAATCATTAATAAAATCACCCTCACGAATAATGGTATCACCTTTTTTGAATTGATATTCAATTTTTGAAGAACAAACCATTTCGAGCTCATTACTATCTACTTTTTCGAAAAAAAGCGTTTTTAATTTGCACTCAACACAACTGCATTCGTATTTACTGTTTGGCTCCATTAATTTTTTTATCAATCACCATTAAAAATAGGATAAATACATCCTACATCAAAATCAATTAAATAACATTAAAACAGCCTTTTAATTCTCGTTAAAGTTTACGAAATTGTATTCCAACGTTATTTTTTATGAAAAGCTGATGAAGTTCAATAAATGGTGCTGATATATGTCATCTTATGATATTTATCACAACGCCTGTGTTCAATCTAAATAAATTGAAGATATACATTTGGAAACAACGATTAAGACTAAGTGAGAAGTGATATATAAATGAAGAAGATAAACCAAATTGAGGCATATCAGATAGATGATTTTTCTGAGGTGTCTTTTATATTTTTAAGATCGATAAATACAACAGATATAAAGCCTAAAAACTATGGCAAACAGAAGAGATTTCATTAAAGTATCAGCCCTTACAACTGGAGGTGTTTTATTAGCCGGAGGTTATGCAAAAAAAGCATTTGCTGCCGATGACAATAAAGCATATAACGTTGCTTCTGATTTACAAAGAACGCCTACCTATTGTGAGGTTTGTTTTTGGAAGTGTGCTGGTTGGGTGCATAAGAATGAAGATGGTCAAATACAAAAAATTATTGGAAACGATGATGATCCAGCTTGTAATGGTCGTTTTTGTCCGAGGGGAACTGGAGGGGTTGGAATGTATTACGACGAAGACCGTCTGAAAAATCCAATGATGCGCGTAACTGGTGACGATGGTAAGCAAACTTTTAAAGAAGTAAGTTGGGACGAAGCACTTGATTTTGTTGCCAGAAAGATGCAAAGAATTAAAAAAGAATATGGTCCTGAGTGTACTGCATTGTTAACACATGGTTCAGGAGGTTCTTATTTTGGAAAAGTACTGAAAGCTTTTGGATCGAACAACATTGCTGCACCGTCTTACGCACAATGCCGCGGACCTCGTGAAGTTGCTTTTATTTCCACTTTTGGCGAAGGATTAAATTCTCCCGAACCCACCGATATTAGAGATACTAAATGTTTGGTGTTGATTGGTTCTCACTTGGGCGAAAACATGCACAACGGACAAGTTCAGGAAATGAGTGATGCGATTGATCGTGGAGCAACTATCATAACTGTCGATCCTCGTTTTTCAACAGCAGCCAGCAAGTCAACTTTTTGGTTACCAATTAAACCTTCAACCGATTTGGCTTTATTGCTTACCTGGATCAATTTGATTATCGAAAACAATTGGTACGACAAAGAATACGTTGAAAAATATACTTACGGTTTCGATATACTGAAAGCTGAAGTAAAAAAATATACACCTGAATGGGCCTATGGTGTTACTACCATAAAACCCGAAGACATACGTAAAACGGCTAAGGAAATGCACGATGCTTCTCCTGCTGTTATTATTCATCCAGGACGCCATGTAACATGGTATGGCGACGATACGCAACGTTTACGGGCAGTCGCAATTTTAAATACTTTATTAGGAAGCTGGGGGCGTCGAGGTGGATTTTACCGTACTGAAAAGAAATCAGTCAAACATTATCCAACTCCACCAAATCCAAAACCGTCAAGAACTTGGCGTGAGGCTATGGGTGGTAAATACGAGTTGGCTGATTTAGCTTTGGCAAATGGTGTTTGTGATGCAACCATTCCATCAGCCACCATGGATTGCCACATTAAAGCCTGGATTGTAAATGGAACGAACTTGATCAAAACATTGCCCGATAAAAGACAAACCTTAAAGGCTATTCAAGCCCTTGAATTAATGGTGGTAGTAGATACCATGCCAATGGAAATTACTGGTTATGCCGATGTAATTCTACCAGAATGCACCTATCTCGAACGATATGATTCAATTCGCTCACTTCAGGGAAGACAAGGCAGCGTAGCGCTTCGTATGCCAGCAGTTGAAGCAAAATACAACACAAAATCAGCCTGGTGGATGGCTAAAGAGTTGGCTAACAAAATGAATTTAAGTGAATATTTCCCCTTTGATACACAGG
>JAQIBQ010000597.1 GCA_027859005.1 Prolixibacteraceae bacterium
CTTATGAAAAGGTTTATAGAATTTACTAATCACGTCGTTCCAGATACTTTTTCCTAATGAAATATCGTCGAATTGTTCTTCAACTTTAGCAGTAAAATTGAAATCCATCACCTTATCAAAATTCTTCAATAGAAAATCGGTAACAACCATTCCAATATCAGTAGGGAATAGTTTTGATCTTTCGAAACCAAAATTTTCTTTGTTTAGTTTTTCTTCAATTATACCCGTTTTTAGAGTTATCGTAACAAAATCTCTTTCAGATCCGTCTCTGTCTTCTTTAACTACATATCCTCTATTTTGTACTGTAGTAATAATTGGTGCATAAGTTGACGGACGACCAATTCCTTGCTCTTCCAACTTCTTCACTAAACTAGCTTCGGTATATCGAGCCGGACGCTGTGTATATCGCTGCGCTGCCAAAATTTGATTTAGCTCAAGTAAATCGTTTACTTGAATAGGTGGTAGCAGTGTATCGCCATTTTTGTTTTCCTCATCATCGTCAGATGACTCAAGGTATACTTTTAAGAAACCATCGAATTTGATTACCTCACCTGTTGCAACAAATTTCTCAGATGTTGTTGAAATCCCAATACTAACATTGGTTTTTTCAAGCAAGGCTTCACTCATTTGAGAAGCAATTGAACGTTTCCATATTAATTCATACAAGCGTACTTCTTGCTTGGTTCCTTTTACCGTATCTTTCTCCATGTAGGTTGGACGAATAGCTTCGTGAGCTTCCTGTGCGCCTTTCGATGAAGTTTTAAACTGACGAATTTTTGAATATTTATCGCCATATGATTCTTTAATCTTTGATGTTGCTGTATTGATTGCAAGCGAAGACAAGTTTACCGAATCGGTACGCATATAGGTTATCTTACCTCCTTCGTATAATTTTTGAGCTACACTCATTGTTTGCGAAACCGAAAAACCAAGTTTCCGACTCGCTTCTTGCTGCAATGTTGAAGTAGTAAAAGGAGCCGCAGGACTTCTTTTGCCAGGTTTCTTGGTCACATCGTTAACCATGAAATCAGCATTTTTACATTTTTCTAAGAAAGCTTCAGCATCTTCTTTCTTATCAAATCGTTTATTTAATTCAGCTTTAAGCTCGGTTTGTTTCCCATTTTCATCATTCACCATGAAAAATGCATTCACGCGATAAGCCGAAGTTGCTTTAAATTGATGAATTTGACGTTCACGTTCAACTATTAATCGAACAGCTACAGACTGAACTCTACCTGCAGATAATTGTGGTTTTACTTTTTTCCATAAAACTGGAGAAACTTCAAAACCAACCAACCTGTCGAGAATTCTTCGAGCTTGTTGTGCATTCACAACATTATTGTTTATTTCTCTTGGGTTTTTAACCGCCTCTTGAATAGCGTTCTTCGTAATTTCGTGAAAAACAATTCGTTTAGTCTTACTATCGTCGAGTTCTAGGGCTTCTTTTAAGTGCCATGCGATCGCTTCTCCTTCACGGTCCTCATCAGATGCGAGCCAAACTATTTCAGCTTCCTTCGCTAACGTTTTTAACTCTTTTACAACTGCTTTTTTATCAGTTGATACAACATACTTAGGTTCAAAATTATTCTCAATGTCGATCCCAAACCCTTTTTTTTCGAGATCGCGAATATGACCATAACTAGATTTTACAACAAATTCTTTACCTAAAAATTTTTCTATTGTTTTTGCCTTTGCGGGTGACTCGACAATTACCAGATTTTTTACCATAAAATTGATTTCCTTTTAATGTCATTCTCTTAAAAAACAAGACTCCTCTGCCAAAAACCCCTCAAAACGCCTATAATACAACAACATACAAACCAAAGAGCCAGATTGTGACTTCAAAATAATTTTGCAAATTAAAGAAAATCAAAAGGTAAGATCAAAATTTTTCGAGCACTCATTTCGAATTATTTTATTTTTGGTACATTCCTTATACAATAAATAAGGTATAGTGCAGTTCAAAAAAACAACAAAATAAATTAAGATTTCAGGAATATGAGTTACACCTCAAAAATGGAAGACACTATATTTAATTATCTTTGAGCAAAATTTTTTACAATGGAAACTGAAAAGACTAATTTCAAAATTTATCTAAAAATATTTTGGGGAACTATTGTTGCCACAATTATTTTTACAATCGTCTTTTTTTGGCTAATAGCCTATGGTAAGATTGGTCTTATGCCTACGTTTGAAGAATTAGAAAATCCTAAAAACCTTATTGCATCAGAAATAATCACATCAGACAACCAACTATTAGGGAAATACTATAAAAGTGAAAACCGCACTTTGGTTGAATTTGAATCGTTAAATAAGCATTTAGTTAATGCATTAATTGCAACTGAAGATGAACGATATTATAGCCATTCAGGTATTGATCTACGTGGTCTGTTCCGAGTGGTAAAAGGTGTGGTTACAAACAATACCAACCAAGGTGGAGGAAGTACTATTTCACAACAACTTGCCAAACTGTTATTCCCTCGTGAAAGTAATTCTGGAATAAAATTAGTTGTTCGCAAATTTCGAGAATGGATAATTGCAGTAAAATTAGAACGCAGTTATACCAAAGAAGAAATAATTGCCATGTACTTGAATAAATTTGAGTTCATTAACAATGCCTTCGGTATTGAAGTTGCATCACAAACCTATTTTAATGTTCCTCAAGATTCATTGAAAATGCATCAAGCAGCGATGTTAATTGGGATGCTTAAAAACCCTGGGTTATATAATCCTGTTCGATTCAAAGACCGTTCTTTAACCCGGCGCAATGTGGTGCTTAGTCAAATGAAAAAAAATTATTACATCAACAGGGAAGAATATGACTCAACCACTACAAAACCACTAGAAGTTAATTTTAATCGAAGTGCTCTAAAGAAAGGAATTGCGCCATACTTTCGAAAATATTTGGAACGAACAATTATTTCAAGTAAACCCGATCGAACTAAATATGGAAATAGCGATCGTTCAAAACAGAAATTTTTAGAAGATTCAGTTGCTTGGCATACCGACCCATTATATGGTTGGTGTAATAAAAACCTAAAGCCAGACGGTGAACCTTTCGACTTGTATAAAGATGGCTTAAAAATATATACAACCCTTAATTATTCCATGCAGGAATATGCCGAGAATGCCGTAGAATTCAACCTAAAAAGAATCCAGCCAAGTTTTACACGTGAAGTTGATGCAAAGAAAAACCCTCCTTTTTCAAATGACATAAGTGATGAAGATGCAAAACGCCTTTTGAGAAATGAAGTATTTAAAAGTCATCGGTATAAACAACTAAAGAAAAAAGGATTAAGCCAAGAGCGAATAATGAAAGTTTTTGAAACTCCCGACACTATTCTCATATACACTTGGGACGGATACAAAGATACACTAATGGCTCCGATTGATTCAATAAGGTATTACCTTAAAAACCTTAGTTCATCTTTTATGGCTATGGATCCAAATACTGGAGCAGTGAAAGCCTGGGTAGGAGGTGCTTCTTATGGCTTTACTGAAATTGACATGGTTCGTTCGTCGACTTACAAACGCCAGGTTGGTTCAACTTGCAAGCCTTTCCTTTATACCTTGGCCATGCAAAATGGGATGTCGCCCTGCAAAATGGTTCCGAACGTTGAACACACTCTAATTAACCCCGATGGAACTCCTTATACTGCTAAAAACTCAAACCCTTCGGAATACGATGGACAAATGGTAACCTTAAAGTGGGGCTTGGCTCATTCAGTAAATCAAATTTCGGCATGGGTTATGAAGCAACATAGTCCGGCTTTGATGAAAGATTTAATGCAAAAACTAGGAATTTACAGTGAAATCCCTGAAGTAAATTCACTTTTCCTTGGACCAGCAGAGATAACACTATACGAAATGATTGCTGCATATGCTGTATATGCCAATAAAGGTGTTTATACTACTCCTATAATTGTATCGCGAATTGAAGATAAAAATGGAAATGTTTTGGCACGGTTCACACCCAGAAGGCACGATGCTATAGACGAAAAAACAGCTTACTTGATGACATACTTACTACAAAATGTTGTAAAAACAGGCTCGGGTCGAAGACTTACTTACAACTTTGAACCATTTACTGAATACGCAGGTTTCGAAGGTTCATTTGCAGGTAAAACTGGAACTACACAAAATCAGAGTGATGGATGGTTTGTTGGCTATTCTCCTGAATTAGTTGCAGGCGTATGGACCGGTGCTAATTTAAGAAGTATCCACTTTGAAGATTTAGGCCGTGGTAGTGGTTCAAATATGGCGCTCCCCGTTTTTGGCCGTTTCTTTAAACAAGTTTTTGCCGACTCAACATTGAATTACACTCAAGATTTTGAGTTTGAAAAACCAGAAAATTTCAACATAGATTTAAATTGCAATGATCATCCTAGTGAAACAGAAGAAAATATCCCTGTTTTTGATGACATTTGGTAAACAACAATTAAAACATTCTCAGTGAAGATAATTTCAACTTTTTGGGCAGTAACATTCTCATTTTTTGCAGTAATCATTTTAAGTCAATCGTGTGCAAATCCTGGAGCAGGACCCGGAGGAGGTGATCGTGATTCTATACCGCCAGTAATTATTGCCATGCACCCAGAACCAAACCAAACAAATTTCATTGAAAACGAAATAAGCATTACATTCGATGAATACATTGTTCTGGATAATTTATCAAACAAACTTGTAATTTCTCCACCACTTGCTGAGAAACCAACTATAAAGACAAAAGGCAAAACTGTATTTGTAAAAATCACAGAAGACTTAATCCCAAACAGAACTTACTCTATTGATTTTAAGGACGGTGTAAAAGACTACAACGAAGGAAATAAAGTAGAAAGTATTAGAATGCTTTTTTCAACTTACGACTATATTGATACTTTACGGATTGATGGTTATTTATTAGATGCGTTTACATTAAAGCCGGTAGAAAACGCTACTGCCACGTTGTATACTATTGACGAAGATTCGGTTTTTTCAACCATGCGTCCAGACTTTATTGCAAAAGTTGATGAAAAAGGATATTTTCTTTTCGATAATCTCCCTCAAGGAAAGTACAAGTTGTACGGATTAGTCGACATTGATAACAATCTTCTCTTTTCACAAGTCACAGAACAAATTGCATACATCGATAGTTTTATAGTTCCCGATGCTGAATATATTAATAAGCCAGATACTCTTTTTGAAAACGGCGACACATTAATATCTGTTGGCTATACCAACTATTCGCCCGAGCCTGTTTTTGGCCTTCTATTCTCAGAATATCAATATATCCAATATCTTTCATCATCGGCTCGTGTTAGTGCAGACAAAATACTATTAACGTTTAACGAATCGGTAAGTGATTCATTTCAATTCAACTTAATTAATCAAGCCAATGATAGCAATTGGAATTATGCCGAATTTGGCCTGAATAGAGACAGCATTTCGATATGGATAACAGATACAACCTTGATCCAAAATGATTCGTTATACATGCGTATAGCATACACAATGAACGATACGTTATTCCAGCCAATGACTCAAATCGACACATTAAAAATGTTTTTTTCGCCAAAAAAGAAATCAAAAAAAGAAGAGACAAGCCCTGAAATAGAAACTTTTATATTTAGCTCTAACCATAAATCGAGTAACTTTGATTTAAATACTCCAGTACTAATTGAATCTGAATCTCCATTAGAAACCTTTGAAGATTCTCTAATCCATTTTCGAATTGCAATAAATGATTCAACTTTTGAAACTGTAGACTTTACTATTGAGCCGCTTGAGGGCTCATTACGAAAATTCAAAATAAATTATGAAACAATTGCTGAAACAAACTATATTATTTCCATCGATTCAGCAGTTATAAAAACCCTTTCAGGAATATCTAATCTTGCATTTGAAAGTAAATTTAAAACACAAAGCACTGACTATTATGGAGCGGCAATATTCAAGGTTACGGGTATTGAACAAGAGGCAAGTATTCAGCTACTTAAGAATTCAGAAGATGAGGAAATTATAAAAAGTATTTCACTTAACTCCAATCAGAAATCGGTAGTATTCGACTATTTAAAACCCGGAAAATACATTGTGAAATTGGTGATTGATACAAATCAAAATGGCAAATGGGATACTGGGAAAATTGATGAAAAGATACAACCTGAAGCCGTTTATTATTTCGATAAGATTATCAACATCAAATCCAACTGGGAACTCAAAGAAAATTGGGTGATTGAACCAGAAGTTGTTAAGGTGAAAGAATTAGTTGATCCCGAATCGAAGAAAGATGAGGAATAAATGAGTATATTGAAACAAAAATAATTTAAGCAATGGCAAATAAACGAGAATTAAAAAAAGACATCAGGTATTTAACAGAACAAGTAATTATCGATGCGCTTGAAGTTTCTGAAATGCTTGAGAAGGAAGCCGATAAGAAAAAAGTACTTAAAATTATTGTTAGCGTTGCTGAATTACATAATTCATTAATTTCAAGAGTAAATCGCCCAGATGGAAAAGACAATCCTAAATTGGTGAAAATTCATTTCAATAAAATACTTGAAGATTTAATGGGTTCATGCAGTTCTGCCTACGAGAAACTCAACAAACTTTTACCTGAGAAATAAATATTAATTTCTTAAGAAAGGATGATAATTGCCTTTCAATCCAATAGGATTACTGTTTCGGATAGCATGAGTTAACTGAATACAAGGTTTAGCTTGTGTTATTCCAAATCCGCCTCCGTTCAATATATTGGTGTAGGTTTGCGTGTGCAAATCGGTAAAACCTCCACTAAATTCAATCTCTTCTTTTTCCACTGTTATTGAACGATAGGTTCGCATGCCTTTTTCTTTAGCTTCGCTTGGAATATCGTTGTAATCGAGACTTAAAAACCAACGTACTCTTGCATTTTTAAGCTGAAGAAAACCAGCTGCCTTATTGGCTTCGTAGGAATGAACAACACTTTCCTGAACTTCGCCAAATATCCAACGTAACATATCAAAAAAGTGAATTCCAATATTAGTGGCAACTCCACCCGACTTTTCAATATCACCCTTCCAACTTTTATAATACCATTTCCCTCTTGAAGTAATATAACTTAAGTCAATGTCGTAAATTTTATCAGCAGGCCCTTTTTCAATCTTTTCTTTTAAGGCAATTATGGTTGGATGCAAGCGCAATTGAAGAATATTGTATACCCTCTTACCTGTTTCTATTTCAAGCTTTTCGAGCATTTCTATTTCTTCGGGATAAAGCACCAATGGTTTTTCGCAAATAGCATTTGCATTTAATTCTAAAGCCGTTCTAATATGTTTTGAATGCATGAAGTTAGGAGAGCATATACTGGCAAAATCGATACTATTTTTCTGAATGTATTCTTTAAATAAATCGAAATCAAGAAAGAATTCGGCATTAGGAAAAAAACTATCCATACGCCCCATAACATCGAAAGTATCGGTTGCAGCAATAATGTTGTTACCTGTTTCTTTAATGGCTTTCATGTGCCTTTCAGCAATATAACCTGCTGCGCCAATTAGTGCAAAATTCTTCATTAGCTCTTATTTAACCGCAAAGACACAGAGACGCAAAGTATTTTTAATGTCTCGTAGTTCTTTCCATTCTTTTTAAAAATTATTTACAAATCGATTAAACCCATTCTTTAAAAGTGGGACATTAAAGTTTATCAAAAAGCCAAGTTTCTTTTCAGTAAGCTTCAAGTATGAAATTAGTTGAGCCTCATGAACTGGCAATATTATTTCAACAGCTTTTAATTCAATTATTATTTCCTTTTCAACAAAAAGATCAATTCTAAAATCTTTGTCTAAAAGTTTCCCTTTGTACATGAATGGTATTTTAACTTGGCTATCAACAGTTATATTTCTAAGTTGTAACTCTTCCACTAAGCAGGCTTCATAAACTGATTCTAATAACCCAGGTCCCATTTCCTTATGAACAGTTATTGATGCGTCAAGAATAATTTTAGAAATTTGATTTAATTCCTGTTTGTTCATGGAAAATAATTTTTATTGTGACGTAATTAAGCCTATTAGAGTTTTAAAATTAAATTTCCTTTGTGTCTTAGTTTCTTTGCGGTGGAGCTATAATTTATAAACTTTCTCTGATGACTCTCTTATCAGGTTACGTAAATCAACAACTAAGGCCGAATTTTCCTGAATAAAGTCAGCAGTATATTCATTGTGATTTGTACTAATTACGATACAATCCATACTATTTAATAACTCTTTGGAATAGGCTTTACGTTGAAATTCGTTCCCTTGTTCAGTTTTTACTACTGGTATCTGAGGGTCGCAAAAAGAAACAATTCCTCCTTTATTTGCAACTTCATCCATTATTTTTAATGCTGGAGATTCACGCTCATCAGCAATATTCGGTTTATAGGCAACCCCTAAAAATAAAATATTACTTCCATTTATTGCCTTTTTATGGCGGTTTAAAGCTGAAGTTATTTTGATAGTCATTCGGTGAGCCATCATGTTGTTAATGTGGCCAGCAGCATTTATCATGCTTAAGTCGAAACCAAATTTTTTAGCAATGTGTTCTAGGTAAAACGGATCGAGCGGAATGCAATGCCCTCCAATTCCTGGGCCAGGATAAAAGGCCTGAAATCCATACGGTTTTGTCGCAGCCGCATCAACAACTTCCCAAATATCGATATCCATTTTCCCACTCAAAAGAGCCAGTTCATTAATTAAGCTAATGTTTACTAAACGATAAGTATTCTCTAGAATCTTAACCATTTCAGCAACACGTGGCGAACTAACACAATGAACTTTATCGATAGCTTTTGAATAAATAGCTTCACCTATTTCTCTGCCTTCTTCTGATAAAGCACCCAATATCTTAGGTGTATTTTGTGTATTAAATTCCTTATTCCCTGGATCAACTCTTTCTGGTGAAAAAGCGATCCAAAAATCTGCTCCTTCTTTCAAACCCGATTCCTTTTCCAGAATTGGCAACATGAAATCCTCAGTTGTTGTTGGGTAAGTTGTACTTTCTAAACAAACAAATGTTCCCGGTTTCATGTGTTTTCCAATATGTATGCAAGCCCCTTCAATAAAACTCATATCGGGCTTTTTGAAAACATCAAGCGGAGTAGGCACACAGATGAAAATTGCTTGACACATATCAAGAATCGAAAAGTCGGATGTTGCTTTTAATACACCTAATTCAACTACCTTAATTAAATCACTATCGTGAACATCACCAATAAAATTTTCAGCAGCATTAACTTTAGCAACTTTATCTTCTACTGTATCGAAACCAACAACTTCAATCCCTTTTAGCGCAAAACTAAGCGCTAAGGGTAAGCCAACATAGCCAAGTCCTATAATTCCGACCGTAAATTGATTTGCTGCAATTTGAGTTAAGAAATCAGTTTTTTTTGTCATGCTAATATGAGTTCAAGTTCACCATTTACGATGCTGTATTTTTGACCAGTTTCGGGGCAAATTAAATCTTTTGTTAATGAAACTCCGTTCTTTCCTACCCAACCTTTTTGAATAGCGGGAACTCCAAGCATAAGCGCATACGGCTTAACATTTCTTGTTACAACAGCGCCTGCTCCAATAAATGAATATTCACCCAACTCAATGCCACAAACAATAGTTGCATTGGCACCAATTGTAACGCCTTTCCGCACTTTTGTTATTTCAAATTCACTTTTCCTTTCGATATGAGCACGAGGGTTCGATACATTGGTGAACACACAACTTGGTCCGCAAAAAACATCATCGCCAATTTCAACGGAATCATAAATGCTTACGTTATTCTGAATCTTAACATTATTTCCTAATATTGCTCTTGATCCCACAAACGTATTTTGGCCCAAAATACAATTATCACCTATTATAGCACCACTCATCACATGACTGAAATGCCAAATTTTCGTATCGGCACCAATAATTGTATTTGAATCGATAACTGCTGTTGGGTGTGAATAATAATTGGTTTGATTAGTCATTGCCTAGTTCAATTATTGTGTTTGCCACAAATTCAACTTCATTTTCGGATATTAAACCGTGCATTGGTAAAGATAGTACAGTTTCGGAAAATAATTGAGCCACCTCAAATTTTTCATTCGGAACAATCTGTGACTTAAATGCTTCTTGTTTTGGTAAAATAAGGGGATAATGAACTGCAGTTGGAATGCCTTTTTCTAGCAGTTTTTCTTTTAATTCATTTCTATTGGCAACTCCAATCGTATATTGAGCCCACACGCTTGTTCTTCCCTCAACTGCTTCTGGCAAAAGCACACTGTCATCCAAAATAGAGGAATACAACGCAGCAGCTTTTTGTCTATTTTCAATTTCCTGATTAAAGTGTTTCAGTTTTACGCCTAAAATAGCAGCCTGTATGGTATCCATTCGTGCATTCAGCCCTATATGACTGTGCACATAACGCTTTTCTTGTCCATGCGAACGAAGCCGCATCATCCTGACTGCTAATTCCGAATCGTTGGTAAAAACAGCACCTCCATCGCCATAACAACCCAACGGTTTTGCAGGAAAAAAACTGGTTGTGGCAACATCGGTATGCGAACAAGAAGGTTTTCCATTCAACGTTGCGCCAAAAGATTGAGCAGCATCTTCAATTACCCACAAATTGTATTTTTTAGCAATAGCATTAATGGCGTCTAAGTCGGGACACTGACCGAACAACGAAACAGCAATTATACCTCTGGTTTTCGAAGTAATTTTTTCTTCAATTTTCGAAATTTGAATATTAAAGTCGATGGGAGAAACATCAACAAAAACCGGTTTTGCTTTCAAAAAACTTATCATCGATGCCGAAGCGATAAAGCTAAATGCAGGGCAAATTATTTCATCATTGGGTTCAATACCATAGGCCATAAGTGGAAGCAACAAAGCATCGGTGCCAGAGCTACAAGTAATGGCATGCTTCACTCCCACAAATCCAGAAAGACTTTTCTCCAAATCGAGAATTGCTTGCCCATTAATAAATGAAGACGAAGCAATTACACCATTTATCGCTTGATCAATCTCTGTTTGGTACTTTTGATATTGTCGATTAAGGTCGCAGAATTGCATCTGTTTATAATTTATTTTTCAATTGTCAGATGGAACTCCCAAAATTAATTTTATCATTATCGTGTGTGTTTAATAATTAAATTAATCATGGTCGTTTCATATTTGAATTATTTCTTTTCAAAAATAACTGTTCAAAACTCAGATTAGTATCAAAATACTAAAAATATAAGCCTTAAACTCAATTTTGAACGACAAGTATTGGTTTTGATTTTGTATTTTCGTGCTTTTCAAATTGAAACACAGATGCAATTTACCATTATTGTCCCGGTTTATAACCGCTTAGATGAAGTAAAAGAACTTCTTGAAACTGCAGAACTTCTTCAATACGATAGAAGCAAATTTGAATTTCTTTTTGTAGACGATGGATCAAATGATGGTTTTATCGATTTTCTTAAGAATTACATCTCTACAACAGAACTTCAAATTCGTTTTCTCTGCCAAAAAAATGAGGGACCGGCAAATGCCCGAAACAACGGAATGGCCAATTGCGAAGGCGATTTCATGTTGTTTATCGATTCGGACTGCATGCTAACTCCTCAATGGCTTTCGGAAATAAACAATGGCATTCTAGAAAATAATTTTGATGCTTTTGGTGGACCCGATACCTTCCATCCTTCGTTTTCACCATTGTTGAAAGCCATCAATTATTCCATGACATCATTTATCGGAACAGGTGGCATTCGCGGAAATAAAAAAAGTATTGAAAAATTTTATCCGCGAAGTTTTAACATGGGTATTTCACGAAAAGTATATGATAAAATTGGAGGAATGCGCTTACGCTATTACGGCGAAGACACTGATTTTTCTGCCAGGATTGATGAAGCAGGTTTTAACATGGGTTTAATACCCGATGCCTTTGTATACCATAAACGTCGTACCAGCTTAGTGAAATTCTCGAAACAAATAAGCACAATTGGAATGGCTCGAATAAAACTTGGAACCCTTCACAAAAACATGCTTAAACTGATCCACTTATTGCCAGCATTATTGATTATAACTTTGCTACTAATGTTAGTTGTAACACCTCTATTACCGAAGGTTTTTAGCTACCTGTGGGCCTTAACTGGATTTGGATTTTTACTGATTTGTTTATTGGCTTTTTTCCAATCGCACAAAAAATATAAAAATTTTAAAACATCTTTGCTTTCAATTGTTACTTTAAACATTCAGGTTTTTGCATATGGAACCGGTCTGATAAAAGGTATTTATAAATTTATTCTACTAAAAAAAGATTAACATGCAATACGATCCAATTAAACGATCACTAGGTACTTTCTTCAATTCAATGCCCATTTTACGAATTCTCTTTTACAAATTACTTGATTTACTCTTTTTGCGTGCTTGGTATGCAAACCAAGAATTACGAAAATTAGCTTCAGAAAACGATACAAAGATTGACATTTTAGATGCAGGTTCAGGCTATGGACAATACTCGTACAGAATGGCAAAATTATTTCCAAAAGCCACAATTTACGGTGTTGATGTAAAAACGGAACAGATTGAAGATTGCAACAATTTTTTTACACAACAAGGATTTGGCGATAGAGTGAAATTCGATTTTGCCGACCTTACCCAATTTTCATCAAACAAGAAGTTTGACCTGATTTTATCGGTTGACGTAATGGAGCATATTTTAGATGACCGAGCGGTTTTGAAGAATTTCTATAATGCCTTATCGGACGATGGATTATTATTAATTACAACTCCTTCGGATGCCGGCGACCATGATGAAGAACATGAAGGAAACGAGGCCTCAGCAGCTTTTGTCGATGAACATGTTCGGGACGGCTACAATATCGATGAGCTAAAAGAGAAATTGGCAAGTGCTGGATTTACCCGGGTTGAGGTGAATTTCACATACGGAAAACCAGGAAAACTGGCTTGGAAATTATCGATGAAATGGCCCATCATGACCTTAAATTTTAGTAAGCTATTCTTTATTCTTCTACCGTTTTATTACATTATAGTATATCCTTTTGCTGCTTTATTGAATTACATCGATACCAAGAGTACTCATAAAATTGGAAACGGACTACAGGTAAAAGCACGTAAATGAGCTTTATTCTACCGGACGGTAATTGCCTTTGTTCTTTTTAATAAAGAGAAAGTAAGTAATTCCCAGCCAAATATTTTTCAGGGCAGTAGGAACAACCCCATAATATTTGTTCATTATTTTATAGCGTTCCTTCAAGCTGGGCTTTAAATTTGTGGTGGTCATTCCTTCTTCAAGATAACGCGATAAAATTTGACGGGCATTGACCACTTTCCGAGCTCTTTTTAAGGAAAGCAATACCCATTCAAAATCGGCTGATAATTTGTAGCTTTGGTTGTATTCAGGCGCCATAGTACGGCGCACCAAAACCGATTGATGGCAAACCATCATCCCATTAATGAAATCGCGCCAACCAAGTTTTTCAGGAGCTTTTTTACGCTTTGTATTGTTTGTTTAAATCACAGAACTCCATAAATAATTAGTCTATTAATACACCAAAATAACAGGATAAAACGATTTGTATTGTTATAATTGTAAAATTAAATTTAATGAGAGTAAATGAAAAAGGTTTTAATAATAACATATTACTGGCCTCCTTGTGGTGGAAGTGGAGTTAGAAGGTGGTTGAATTTCTCAAATCATTTTCATGAACACGGCTGGGAACCAGTGATATTCAAACCTCAAAATGCTAATTATCCTTCTTTCGATGAGACGTTAACTAAAACAATTCACCCCGAAACAGAAGTTATTGGATGCAAAATTATTGAACCTTTCAAAATTTATTCAAAATTTATTGGGTCAAAAG
>JAQIBQ010000462.1 GCA_027859005.1 Prolixibacteraceae bacterium
CTCGAAGACTGGTTTACACAATCTATTTTTACCTACGCCAATGTTCCGTATCGGCATAAAACATATGAAGAGTTAATTCAGAATCCACATGATGCCATTGCTTTCGATCAACAAAAGCACGATATCTGTTTAAAATTAGAGAAGGAAATTGGTTCGGATGGTAAATTAATTCAAGATGAAAAAGGCACTTTAAAGGCAAATCTTATAGAGAAACTTCTAGTTCCTTTGTATTCCAAGTTAAGCAATTTTGTTCCCGAAGCAGGAATCTGGATGAACACACAGCGGCCAGAATGGAACGATGCAAATAACGCTTTAGTGGGTATTGGAGCATCAATGGTCACTTTGTATTATATGCGCCGTTATGTTTCATTTCTCGAAAGATTGATAAACAAAGCTACAACTTCTACTTGGACAATTCATGCCGAAGTAAAACAACTTTTTAGCCAAATCAACCAGGTATTCTTTGAACATGAAACAGTGCTTCAAACCGATATCGACGACCTTTCACGAAAAACAATAATGGATGCATTGGGCAAAGCAGGAAGTGCGTTTCGAAGCAATGTGTATGATGGTTTATCAGGAGCAAAAGATCAACTGGAAAAAGCTGAAGTCATAAAAGCCCTTGAAAAAATAAAACTGTTTATCGATCATTCAATTACTCGAAACAAACGGAGCGATGGTTTATTTCATGCGTATAATCTTATTCTAATTCAATCAGATAATGTTGGTATTCGTCGTTTGAATGAAATGCTCGAAGGCCAGGTTTCGGTACTAAGTTCGGGTTATTTAAATGCAGATCAGACACTTGAGCTGTTGAACAAATTGCGAGCAAGCAAGTTATACCGTAATGATCAGCAATCGTATATTTTGTATCCGAATAAAAAATTGCCAAATTTATTGGATAAGAATAAATTCACTACAAGCGAGCTTGAATCATCAAAATTACTTCAACAATTGCTCGAACAAGGCAATACTGATATTATTCTAAAAGATCATAAAGGAATTTATCATTTTAACGGAGAAATAAACAATGCTTCAAAATTGGCTTTCGAACTTAATCAAATTGAAAGCAACATTGAAAACCTTGACGAGGAGAAAAAATACATTCTTGATTTGTACGAAAAGCTGTTTGACCATGAGTCTTTCACAGGGCGATCAGGAACATTCTATAAATTCGAAGGTTTAGGTTGTATTTACTGGCACATGGTTTCGAAATTGCTTTTAGCAGTAGCCGAAAATATTAGCTTGGCTGAAGAAACATCGAATGACCTAAATGTTCTGGAAAAACTGAAAGAACATTATAAGCAAATAAGAAATGGCATTGGAAGTCATAAGTCACCCAAGGAATACGGTGCTTTTCCTACTGATCCATATTCACATACTCCATCCATGTCGGGTGTTCAGCAACCAGGAATGACTGGCCAAGTGAAAGAAGATTTATTAAGCCGTATGCATGAATTGGGCATTTCTGTTAATGATGGATGTGTGCACTTCGAAGCTCAAAAAGTTAATTCAGAAGAATTTATTACAGAAGAAATTGAAGGTAATTCTGCTTTTTTAAAAGTGTTTCCTGTGGCTGTCCCAAAAGGAGTTCCCTATTTGGCATTTACCTATTGCAACGTTCCTGTTATTTATCAGAAGAGTGATTCCGATAAAATACGACTAAGCATACAAAATAAGGAAACCATAGAAATTCTAGATCATAAATTGGATATGGAGTTAAGTTCAATACTTTTTAAACGCAAAGCTGAAATCGAAAAGATTGAAGTGTTATTTACGTCAAAAAATAAAAAAAGATAGAATGATGAAGATGATGAAAATGGTAATCGTTTCTCTTTTAATAGGGATAGTGTTGGGTTCTTGTACAAACACATCACAAAAAACTACTGATCCAATTGAGGAGAAAGTACAAACCCTTATAGGCCAAATGACTTTTGAAGAAAAGCTTGGGCAATTAGTTCAAACCAATTATCATGGTGAACCCGAGGATTGGAAAGAACAATTGGCTGAGGGTAAGATCGGATCGTTTTTGAATCTTTCAAGCGTTGAATATGCAAATGAAGTTCAACGAATTGTAGTGGAAGAAAGTCGCTTGGGAATACCACTTTTGGTAGGTCGCGATGTTATACACGGATTTAATACCGTTTTTCCAATCCCATTAGGAATGGCTTCATCATGGAGTCCCGAATTAGCTGAAGGCGCAATGAAAATTGCTGCACGAGAAGCATCGGCAAATGGAATAAATTGGACCTTTGCTCCAATGATCGATGTGAGTTGGGATCCACGTTGGGGAAGAATTGCTGAAACCTGTGGCGAAGATCCTTACCTGACTTCTGTTTTAGGAGCAGCTATGGTGAAAGGTTACCAAGGAACCGACCCTTCAGAAGAAGGCCGAATTGCTGCCTGTGCCAAGCATTTTGTTGGTTATGGCATGAGTGAAGCTGGACGCGATTACAACACAACTTATATTCCTGAAGCCTTGTTGCGAAATGTTCATCTTCGTCCTTTTAAAGCTGCCGCCGATGCAGGTTGCTTAACATTTATGTCGGCATTTAACGATTTAAACGGCGTACCTACTTCCGGAAACTATTTCACCTTACGAACTATTTTACGCGACGAATGGAAATACGACGGAATGGTGGTTAGTGATTGGGCTTCTATCCAACAACAAATTGTGCACGGCTATACCGAAACCGAGACTGATGCCGCTGAAAAGTCAATCAAAGCTGGTGTTGACATGGAAATGGCCAGCCGTTGTTACGATAACTTACCTGCTTTATTAGAAGCCGGTAAAATTGATGTAGCGCTGATTAACGAAAGTGTTGCCAATATTTTACGAATTAAATTTAAACTGGGTTTATTCAACAATCCTTATACCGATGTGACTCTAAAAGACAAGGTGATTCTTACCGACGAAAACTTAGATTATGCACGAAAAGTTGCTCGTGGAAGTATGGTGCTTTTGAAAAATGAAAAACAAACCTTGCCGCTAAATAAAACATCAAAAGTAGCACTAATAGGTCCTATGACCAATGCCCCACACGATCAAATGGGAACATGGGTTTTTGATGGAGATGAAAAAAATTCAATTACACCATTAACGTCATTTACTGATGTTTTAGGAAAAAATTTAAACTATGCTATTGGCCTAGAATATAGCCGAGATAAGAGCAAGGCTGGTTTTGCTAAAGCAATTGCTGCAGCTAAAAAATCAGACGTTATTGTATTATTGGTAGGTGAAGAATCAGGACTTTCTGGTGAAGCAAATTCAAGAGCAATTATCGACCTTCCTGGAATACAGTCTGAATTGCTTCGCGAATTGAACCAATTAAATAAACCTTTAGTATTGGTGGTTATGGCTGGTCGCCCCTTAGGAATTGGTGCTGACATTGAACTTGCCGATGCGGTTTTATATGCCTGGCATCCGGGCACTATGGCTGGTCCTGCATTAACAGATCTTATTTTTGGAGACTATTCTCCTTCAGGAAAACTACCGATTACCTTTGTAAAAGGTGCCGGACAAATTCCATTTTATTATTACCGCAAAAATACTGGTAAACCAACCGATCCGGAACGTATGACTTACATCGATGATATACCACGTAATTCAAAACAATTGTCGCTAGGTTTCACATCAATGCACATCGATTATGGCATTACGCCTTTGTATCCTTTTGGTTATGGAATGACCTATACCACTTTTGAATACGGTGACGTAAAACTTTCAAGTAAAGAATTAACCAAAAATGGTGAGCTTAAAGCTACATGTACCCTTACAAATACCGGAAATACAAAAGCAGAAGAAATTGTTCAGCTTTATGTGCGCGATTTATTTGGCAGTTTAACACGTCCTATTAAAGAATTGAAGGGATTTCAAAAAGTTGAATTGGCACCCGGCGAATCGAAAGAGTTAACTTTTACGATAACTGCAAAAGATTTAGAATTTTACAATGGCGAAGAATACTTGACTGAAGCAGGTGATTTCAATTTGTGGATTGCCAAGGATTCCGATTCTGGAGAATTTGTAAGTTTTGCATTTGTAAACGAATAATACATGAGTTAAAAGGAAAGTAATCAAAGCATACAGCCTGCATTTTTGCTTCCCTTCAATATAATTGTAAACCAAAAACTGAAATCGATGAAAATCTTTCTAATCGCAACGATTATTGTAATGCTTTTAAGTTCATGCAGTGAAAATAAGCATGAAAAATATGAATTGGTATGGAGCGATGAATTTGAATACGAAGGATTACCCGATTCAACAAAATGGGATTTCGATACTATTGGAAATGCTTGGGGCTGGGGCAATCACGAATTGCAATACTATACCTACAATGAAATTAGTAATGCTCAGATTTCAAACGGCACTTTAAAAATTATTGCTCGTAAAGAAACTATTCATCAAAAAGAATATTCATCGGCACGTTTATTTTCCAAAGAAAAAGGCGATTGGCTTTATGGAAAGATTGAAGTGAATGCGAAACTACCTGATGGTAAAGGACTATGGCCTGCCATTTGGATGCTTCCAACCGATTGGGAATATGGTGGATGGCCGCGAAGTGGAGAAATCGACATTATGGAAAATGTTGGATATGCTCCCGACACAATTTTTTGTACCGTACATACGATGGCTTACAATCATTCAATTGGAACACAAGTTGGAAAAAGCATTTCAATACCCGACAACAGAGAAACATTTCATGTTTATGCAATTGAATGGGATTCAACTAACATTAAAGGATTTGTTGATAATATTGAATATTTCTCATTCGATAAGCAATCAGACAATTCCGATGAATGGCCTTTCAACAAACGTTTTCACCTATTGCTAAACACTGCAGTTGGTGGAGATTGGGGTGGAAAATATGGCGTTGACGATTCTATCTTCCCAGCCATTTTTGAAATCGATTACGTACGAATATATCAAAAGAAAAAGAACAATGAATAAAATTTGGTTCTATAAAATATTAGTTGTTTTACTCGTTCTAGTTAATTCAGCTTCAGCCCAAGAAAATGATTGTAATTATTTGATTTGGAGCGATGAATTTGAATACGAAGGCGCACCCGAACCATTAAAATGGGGATACGACATCGGTGGAAATGGATGGGGAAATAACGAATTGCAGAATTACACCAACTCAAGAGAAAACTCATATATTGAAGATGGGAAGCTCTTTATTCATGCTAAAAAAGTAAATGGAAATTGGACATCAGCCCGTTTAATTACAAAAGGGAAAGGCGATTTTTTATACGGTAGAATTGAAATAAGTGCAAAGCTACCGACAGGGAAAGGTACATGGCCAGCAATTTGGACATTACCCACCAATTGGGAATATGGCGGTTGGCCTAACAGTGGTGAAATCGACATCATGGAGCACGTTGGCTACGATCAGAACAATATTCACGGAACAGTGCACACCGGTGCCTACAATCATTCAAAAGGCACACAAAAAGGAGCTAGTAAATATATTTCAACTGCAAGTTCAGAATTTCATACCTATGCGGTTGAGTGGTACGAAGAAGAAATTCTATTTTTTATCGATGACGACCATTATTTTACTTTCGAAAACGAACACAAAACAACGCAAGAATGGCCCTTTGATAAAGCACAACATTTATTGCTAAACATTGCAATAGGAGGAAATTGGGGAGGTGCCCAAGGCATAGATCCAAATCTCGAAGAAGCCATTATGGAAATCGAGTATGTTCGTGTTTACAACAATGCACCAGCAAAACCAATCATAGAAGGACCCAATTTAATAACAAGTAATTCTGAAGCAAGTTTCAGTATAGCGATCCCCGAAGATTATTATTACAATTGGATTGTACCAGCCGATGCTACAATAATTGATGGTCAGGGTACAAGTACAGTAAGCATTCAATTTGGAGATGAAAATGGAAGTGTTACTGTTGAGATGCAATCTGATTGTGATACGATTAGTTCAGATCCATTCGAAGTAATAGTAACAAGCAACGAAAATACATTTACACTTCCCAACTTCGATGCTGATGGAAATCTATTGTGGGAAGTTGAAGAAAGCACGAACAATGTTGTATCCATTGAAAAGAGCAGTTCAAATGAGGTCAAGGTGATTTTTGATGTACAGTCGCCTGCCAATAATCCATCTATTATTTACCATTTCGACTCACCATTCAATTTTTCAGCTTTTAAACGCATGGTTTTCATAATGAAAGCAAATCAAAGTAAAACGCCTTCTAACATGCGAATTGACTTATTAGATAAATCAAATGCCATTGATTTTGAAAACCTATTCACCATTAATCAGTTCAATACAAATGATGAATTTAACTCATATGCACACAATTTTAATCCCGATGCGGATAATTGTGATTTAGAAAATATAAAAAGCATACGCCTTTATTTCAATTTTAGTGGATACGGCGAAAAAGGTAGTGGAGAATTTACTTTCGCTCCTATCGAAATGAAAAATTACAAAACAGATATCAATAGTAATAGTATCCCAAAAACTGAATTATGGCCTAATCCTACAACCGATAAGGTTCATGTAAACAATTCAAATTATTCATTATTGGAACTATACAATGCAAATGGACGAAAAGTACTTTCATCTCCTATTGAGCCCCAAAAAACAGCAACATTTAGCCTAAACAATCTTGATAACGGCCTTTACCTCCTTCTGCTTAAAAAAGGGAATGAGAAAAAAGTTTTGAAATTTATTAAAAAATAGACTCATGAGATCTGCCAGTCAATTCATTCTCACAATTTTTCTGATTATTGCTTTCAATAGTTGTAAGGAAAAAGGTTTTTTGCATACCGAAGGGACAAAAATCGTTGATGCTCAAAACAAAGAAGTACGCTTACGAGGAATGGGCTTGGGTGGTTGGATGCTCCAAGAGGGATACATGCTAGAAACTACACGTTTTGCAGGTTCACAACACAAAATTAAAACAACCATCGAAAATTTAGTTGGTACAAATGCCATGGAAGATTTTTACAGTAATTGGCTTGCTAATTATTGTACAAAAACCGACATCGATTCTATGGCAGCTTGGGGCTTCAACTCTATAAGACTTCCAATGCATTATAATTTATTTACCCTCCCAATTGAAGACGAACCTTATCCAGGCATGGATACTTGGCACAACAAAGGCTTTCATATGGTTGATGATTTATTGGAATGGTGCAAAAAAAACGAAATGTATTTGATTCTTGATTTACATGCAGCACCTGGCGGACAAGGGAAAGATGCCAACATTTCGGATTACGACACAACAAAACCATCGCTTTGGGAAAGTCCAGAGAATCAAAGAAAAACAATAGCATTGTGGAAAAAATTAGCCAAACGATATGCAAATGAACCCTGGATGGGTGCTTACGATATTCTCAACGAACCAAACTGGGATTTCGACAATGCGGGTCATAAAAACGGCTGCAATTGTACTGAAAACGAATTGCTTTGGGAATTTTATGGGAAAGCTATAAAAGCAATAAGAGAAGTAGATAAAAATCATATTGTTGTTATTGAAGGCAACTGCTGGGGAAACAACTACAAAGGTGCCCCTAATCCAAATTCTTACGACAACAATCTGGTAGTTAGCTTCCACAAATATTGGAATTTCAACAAACAAGAAGAAATCCAATACATGGTTGACATGCGCCAGAAATACAATGTTCCAATTTGGATGAGCGAATCGGGTGAAAATTCAAACACTTGGTTTACCAATGCAATAAGCTTATTAGAGAATAATAACATAGGATGGGCATGGTGGCCGTATAAAAAAATAAACTCAGTAACAGGTACTGTAACCATTCCTAAAACCGAAGGATACCAAAATTTACTAAACTACTGGAACGGTAAAAACGAAGCACCTGAAGTAAGTGATGCTAAAAACTGGTTAATGCAACAAGCCGAAATGTTGAAGCTTGAGAATTGCATAATCCATTACGATGTGATTGATGCCATGTTCCGTCAGGCTCAAGGAGATAAAACAAGCAAAGCGTTTACACAACACACAATCCCAGGAATAATACATGCTGTTGATTACGATTTAGGCGCCAATTCGTTTGCCTTTTTTGATCTAGACACGGCAAACTACAGAGTTTCTACAGGAACAAACACCACATGGAATTCAGGCCGAAAATATCGCAACGATGGAGTTGATATTAAAGAATGTGAAGCCGATGTTACAAACGGTTTTTGCATAACGTCAACCCAAGCTGGAGAATGGCTAAACTATTCCTTTTCGGTTGAAAATACTGGAAATTACCTGATTGAAATCAACACAAAGTCTGAAGGTATCGTAAAAATTTTAATTGATGATATTGTTATTGGATCATCATCGACACAGAGTTCAATTAACAATTGGAAAACACAAAAAATAAAATCAATACCAATCGAAAAAGGAGCACATCAGTTAAAACTATTGATTGAAGAAGAAGGTATTGAAATCAATTTTATCAAAATCACTAATACATAGTAGAAGAAACACTTTATGAAAAATATTATTTCCCTAACACTCTTTCTGAGTTTATTTTTTTTGAATACCTCGTCATTCTCACAACAAGGCTTTCTTCATGCCGACGGCATAAACATTGTGAATGGAGCTGGAGAAAATGTTTTGCTTCGTGGAATAGGCACTGGAAACTGGATGCTTATGGAAGGATACATGATGAAAACTGAAGGATTTGCCGGAACACAGCATCAAATAAGAGCCAAACTTAACGAAGAAATAGGGGTTGAAAAAACCGACGAATTTTTTGAAACATGGTTAGCCAATCATTTCACAAAAACTGATGTTGACTCGATGAAAGCATGGGGTTTTAACAGCGTACGTGTTGCCATGCATTACAAGTGGTTTACACTTCCAATTGAAGAAGAACCAACAGCTGGGAACAACACCTGGATTAACAAAGGTTTCGAAATGATGGATGAATTGTTGGGTTGGTGTGCCGATAACGAAATGTATTTAATACTTGACTTGCACGGTGCTCCTGGAGGGCAAGGTGCAAATGCCGACATATCGGATTACGATCCAAGTAAACCATCCTTATGGGAAAGCCAACGAAATAAAGATAAAACAATTGCACTTTGGAAGAAATTAGCTGAAAGATACGCCAACGAAACTTGGATGGGTGGTTACGATTTAATAAACGAAACCAACTGGACTTTTCCTGAAGGGAATAATTCTCAAATGCGTAAACTGTTTGGAGACATCACCGATGCAATACGCGAAGTAGATCAAAATCATATCATCTTTATCGAAGGAAATAGTTTTGCCAACGATCACTCTGGTCTAACTCCACCATGGGACGATAACTTAGTTTATAGTTTTCATAAGTACTGGAGCGGAACTGGCAAAGGTGAATTAGATTGGATTCTTTCACTCAGAGACGCGCACAATGTCCCTTTATGGTTGGGCGAAACGGGTGAAAACTCAAACTCTTGGTTTACTGAAACAATAGAATTAAGCGAATCACACAACATTGGCTGGTCGTGGTGGCCCGTTAAGAAGGAAGGCATAAACAATGTAATGCAGGTTAAAATGCCAAGTAGTTACGAAACCTTGATTCAAATATGGAAAAACGAAACGAATGTTGTTTTTTCAGAAGATGAAGTTTTTGATGCTGTAATGGACTGGGCCGAAAACCACAAAATCGAAAATTGTGAAATCAAATACGATGTAATCGATGCAATGTTCCGCCAACCACACACCAACGAAACCAAGCCTTTCAAACATCATACAACAGAAGCAACTATTTTTGCCACCGATTACGATTATGGCAGAAATGGATACGCCTATTTCGACCAAGAAGTTGGGTTTTATGGCGGCGAATATGTAAACTGGAATGCAGGTTGGGCCTACCGTAACGATGGTGTTGATATCGAACGTTGTTCCGATGCGATTAGCAATGGCTACAATGTAGGCTGGACCGCCAAAGGAGAATGGATGGCTTATACTATAGAAGTAGAGAAAGAAGCTGCTTACACTTTTGAACTACGCTATGCTGCAGAACCTTCAAACGGTCAATTTCATTTGGAATTAGACAATGCCAATATTATTACAAATAAATATTTGCCTGGCACTGGAGGCTGGGGCACATGGGGTACTTACACAGTAGATAATGTGGTGCTTAAAAAAGGCACGCATCAACTGAAATTTGTAATTAACAATTCGGGATTCAACATCAACTACTTTGCTTTCACTAATCCTGTTTCGTTAACAAAGATCGATCCTGAAATCATCCACCTTAGAACCGATGAAACTGGCAAATACATTAGAGTAATATCAAACCTTGGATTCGACAATGCTGGCATTCCCAGTTCTTCAGATTTCAACTTTGAAGTAAATAATAGTGAAGTAGAAATCACAAAAATTGAAGTTGATGCACAAAACAACTCTGTATTATTATTAGAATCAAACATTGACTTAATTAAAGCCGACCAACTATTCCTCAGCTATATATCCAACTCAATGCTATCTCCGTTTGACGATCCCTACCCTACTTTCTCGAAAGTAGCCGTTGAAAATTTATCGCCCGATTTTGTTATTCTTCCGGCTAAAATTGAAGCTGAAAGTTACTTGACAAATAATGGGTTTGAATTAGAAAACTGTACCGATACAGGAGGTGGTCAGAAT
>JAQIBQ010000090.1 GCA_027859005.1 Prolixibacteraceae bacterium
CGTTTCAATATTTTCTTGAATAACATTAGGGTTGTTTTTATCATCGGCAAATTTGGTTGACTTATTATTGCACGAGGTTAATAAGAAGATTGCAATTGTAAAATAGAGTAATGGTTTGTATTTCATAGTATAATAAAGTTTATATATTCATTTTGAGGGAGTGAAATTGTACTCTTTTGCAAATTTTGGTTTGTGTGTCTGCTAGTTCGATTTGCAAATGTGACTCGAAGGGCAGAAGAGCGTTGGCAAAACAAAATCTTTTCGGAGCACTCCGTTTCTTTTCAATATTTATAGTTCGTTCTTTCTTTCAATTCTTAGTCTGATTTTTCTTTTTCCGCCTTGCAGGTAACGAAAATATAAGCCTATTATACATACTCATATTCTCCGTGTTTAATATGCATTGCATATAAACCTGAAAAATTAGAGTTATTGCGCAATGAAAGATTTTGAATTTAACAATAAGATTTTACATTTTTAAAGCTTTCTTGTGAAATATTGGTATTATTTAGTGAGTGAGCTATTTATGTTCGTGAAACGCATAAAAATGTAGTTTCGGATTGTTTGATTTCAATTTTGTGCTAAATAATAGTAGCGCTTCGCCCAAACCCTACTATCGACTTTAGCCAGCTGGGCTCTTCATTTTTTTATTAAAGATTATTCACATGATTAAGACTGTTGATGTTCATGAAACGAAGTTCGCCAATACCTAAAATATAAAATACTTTATTGGCAATACTTCGTATTTGGCTTAATCCAAAAACGGAAGAAGCAAAAAAATCAATCTCGATAGCTATCGAGACCAAATTAAAAACACTCCTATTTTCGCAATACTAAGTGCGGCTGGATGATCTTCTCGCTAACTCGAAGCAATCCCGTCTTTCTAAGTATTGCATTAATATCAGTTGCGTAATTCAAACTAAACAGATTTAACTTGCTGTTTTTTTCATAAAAACAAATAATTCAAATAGCATGTTATAAAATCCAAATTATAACATAGTATGATTGCAGTTTCTATCCGAATTTCATTCGGGGTGATTAACATTAAACACTTTCAGCGTTTATCTACAATAAAATTTGCTTTTGTGTACTATCAATTTGTTTCTCTTAAGTTAACAGCTATGGATAGCTAAAGATTTCAATAAAATATAAGACCATTTTAATTGAGGCCAATCATGCATTGTAAAAAACAAAGCTTCAAATTGATTTGCAACTGATAATTCCCTAATTCCTTTTAACAGGTAATAGTTTAAACGAATGGTTTAGGACGTTGTTGGCTCCAAACCATTAAAACATTTGCTTTTGCAGGAAGGGTTGCCTAATATCCTCTTCATTTATTTATTTACAATTTTTTTTCAATAAAATTTTAGATCCCACTGCAGCATTCAATTCCATTCTCTTTTCTATTTTTGCCCGATGATTCGATCGGTGAAAAACAATATTTACAAATTGTACGTGATTAAAATCGCGAAATGGTTTTCCTTGATCATGCCCATTTTTATATTGTTCTTTCAAGAGAATGATCTATCCATGTCCCAAATTTTCATACTAAAAGCGGTGTACTCTGTTGGAATGCTGGTATTTGAAATTCCATCGGGCTATTTCGGAGATGTTTGGGGTCGAAAAAAAACACTAATTGTAGGTACCATATTAACTACAGTTGGCTATTTTATTTACACGGGATCGTTTGATTTTTGGCAATTCTTTGTTGCTGAGTTAGTTTTAGGAATAGGTCAAAGTTTTATTTCAGGATCTGATTCTGCAATGCTGTACGATTCACTGAAAAGTGAGCATAAGGAAAAAGAATATTTGAAATACGAAGGTAGAGTAACTTCTGTTGGAAACTTTTCAGAAGCTATTGCAGGTATTATTGGTGGTTTATTGGCCACAATCAGTCTTCGGGTTCCCTTTCTCGTTCAAGCAGCAATATCGGCTGTGGCAATTCCAGCGGCATTCACCTTAGTTGAACCTAAGTTATTCATTGAAAAGCGAATTGCAAGTTTTAAGGATATCCTAAAAGTGGTAAAATATGCCTTAGTTGATCATTCCAAATTAAGGTATTTCATTCTTTTTTCAGCCTTAATTGGAACAGCAACGTTAACTTATGCATGGCTAATCCAGCCTTTTTTAATTGAAGCAAAACTTCCTTTGGCTTTATTTGGAATTGTTTGGACCGTTCTCAATTTAACGGTTGGGACCTCGTCGATATTTGCGCATAAAATTGAGAGTAAGTTCAGCCAGAAACAAAATACCGGTTTCATTTTTATTTCCATTTCAATTGGATTTATTGTAACAGCGTCGTATATATCACTGTGGTTTCTACCCGTCATTATTCTTTTTTATATGGTTAGAGGTGCTGCTACTCCAATATTAAAAGACTATATCAACATATTAATCGACTCTGATGTAAGAGCAACCGTTTTGTCGTTACGAAATATGTTTATCAGAATAAATTTTGCTGTAATTGGCCCATTATTAGGTTGGACAATCGATAAATATTCGTTGAAAATTGGGATGTATGCAGCAGGCTTCTTCTTTCTTATATCAGGAGCTGTTCTTTTCTTCTTCACGTATTATACCAAAAGCACATCAAAAAGATCTATATAATCTGTCTTTTTTAGTTTATATTTCTGGGGTTTACCAGATTAAATAATATAAAACCAAATTAAACTACACAATGCTTCGCAGGCTAACTTTTTATTCACAGATCGAAATTTAAAGGTGTTCATGATTTGCACTACGCTCCAATTGCACGAACTCAAAAACTTAGGAAAAAAGCCCCAGCCACCATAAAATTTTTGTACTCTTCTTTATGAAACCCAAGTTCGAACGGGTGATCTATCCCGATTCCTGGATAGCTTCCCGGACTCCCTATGATTTCATTTTGAATCGAACAAATTTTTATGGATGACGTTTCCTCGCTTAGTATGCATAGTTACTATTTGCATCAACAAAATTAAAACCAGAATCAATGTATAGTTGAAAGAATATAATTTAATCCAATCAAAATTTAACGCATGAGAATATATCAGAAATTATGGGATGAGATGTCCAACATTATCTTTTTATCTGACACTAATGATTGATTATTTAAACAAGAAATAGAATAATTTTTTTTACAAACCATTTTAAAATGCATTTGGCATTATTACAAATCCAAACACAATCCGTCGTAAGCGAAAGAAACATTTGATGGAAGTTCTTTCGAGACTTCTTCTTGTAAGCCCAATAAATGACTTACATGTGTTAGATATGCTTTTTGTGGTTTAACTGTTGCGATAAGATCTAATGCTTCGTCTAAATTCATGTGTGAGATATGTGCTTCTTTACGCAAAGCCTCAACCACTAAAACTTCAACCCCGAACAATTTTTCCAACTCAATTGGGTTGATTGTTTTCATGTCGGTTAAATAAGCAAAGGAGCCAAATCGAAAGCCTAATACGGGCAATTTATAATGCATGCCACGAATAGGAATAATTTCAATTCCATTTATTTGAAATATTTCGTTTTCAATATCGTGTAAATTCATTTGAGGAATTCCGGGATATTTCTTGCTTGCAAATACGTACGAAAATATTTTTTTTATCGACTTTTGTACCCGTAGCTCAGCATAAATATCCGTTGGTCTTTTTTGTATCCAATTAAAGGCTCTAATATCATCTAATCCGGCAATGTGATCGTAATGTTCATGAGTTACAAGAATTGCATCAAGCTTTTTTACGTTTTCTCGTAGCATTTGCTGTCGGAAATCGGGTCCGGCATCAATCAATATTGTTGATCCATCAATTTCGATTAATGCAGATGTACGAAGTCGCTTGTCTTTTTCATCAGTTGATTGACAAACCTTGCAATTACACGCTACCACAGGTACTCCCTGCGATGTTCCTGTTCCTAAAAATGTAACTTTCATTTTATTCTAATTCACCTCAAAAATAAAAAAATCAAAATCAATACATGGCTTAAAGTAAAAAAATGTAACGTTATCGTATTATCGACTACTAACGGTGAAACAAATAAACCAAAACATTTAAACTCTTATGAGTCCAATTATTGAACTTAGCCAACTAAGCAAAATCTATAAAAATAACGGTGAACCAAAAAGAGTTTTAAATGAAATCAATCTTTCCATTGAGCCAGGTCAAATCATTGGCTACATTGGACCAAATGGTGCCGGTAAAAGTACAACCGTTAAAATTATTTCCGGATTACTACAAGACTTTACTGGCAAAGTAATGGTTACTGGATTGGATATTACTAAAGACTCAAACGAAATAAAAAAGAGAATTGGATACATCCCTGAAAATGCTTCGATATACGAATCCATAACACCAATGGAATATTTCAGCTTTATATCAGAAATGCGTAATCTAAACAAAGCCAAAACCACTGAAAAGGCCATGAAGTTTTTAAAACTTTTTGAAATTGAAGAAAATGCTCATCAACGAGTAGGAAGTTTTTCAAAAGGAATGAAACAGAAAGTGCTTATTATTTCAGCCCTACTCCACAACCCTGACATTCTGTTTATGGATGAACCACTCTCGGGCTTAGACGCGAACTCGGTTATTAAAGTAAAAGAAATAATAACTCACATGGCCAGCGAAGGAAAAACCATTTTTTACAGTTCTCACCTAATGGATGTTGTTGAGAAAATATCAGATAGAATTGTTTTAATAAATGAAGGTAAAATAATAGCAGATGATACTTTCGAAGGATTAAAAGGAGCCGATAAATATGAAAGCCTTGAACTAATGTTTGCCCGATTAACAGGCAATAGAATAGAGCATTCCGAAGAGATTAACGAAACTCTCAGAAATTAGCCTAACATGAAATTACAAGCTAAGAAATACCTTCTACCGTTAAAATTTATAATGGAGAAAAATGGGGCTAATTTCAATCAGGTTGCACAATTAGTAACACTAAAACTCACGTTGGACAATCGAAGGAAATTACCCAATAACAGAAATAAATCAAATGCTCCCAAAAATTCTATTTTCCGACAGTCCATTGGCTATATAGTTATTGGAGCTTTTCTGATTCTTTCTACATTTAGAATTGAGGATCCCTATTTTTTCATTATCATAAGTCATTTGATGTTAATGGTAATGAATGCAATGACGCTTTTGGCTGAATATTCCGTTTCACTTTTTGACACACGCGACAATAATCTCGTTTTACCCTTACCTGTAAATAGCCAAACAATTGGATGGGCCAGAGTTACACATATATTATTGTATCTGCTTTTATTATCCTTTAGCATGATGCTGCCGGGCACAGTTTATGTACTTATTAAATTCGGTTCAATAACTGGCATTCTTTTCTTCTTATCCATATTTCTTTCAACCTTATTCACCTTGTTTTTTACCGTTTTCATATACCTGGCCTTAATGAAAGTAACTAGTGGTGAAAAAGTTAAGGATGCAACAATGTACCTTCAGGTTTTTCTTACCGTGGGAATAATGATAAGCTATCAGATTTTACCCCGATACCTAAATTCAAACGCCGGAGAATCTCTCCTAATTACAAAACATTGGTTTTTTATGGTCATCCCCCCAGCTTGGTTTGCATCATTTTCAACGGTAAACCTTCAATTTGATCCGATCAATTTAACATGTGCTGCATTGGCCATAGCAATACCTGTTTTTGGAATTGCACGTGTAGGGAAAAAAATATTTTATGGATTCAATCAAAACCTACAAAAACTTGATACGATAAGCGCAGGAAAAACCAAATTAAAAAAACAAGGAAGAAGTACAAAAACAAGCGCATGGATGCAATTCACATCCTTAATTGTTGGTGTTAAAAAGAGTGAAGCACCACTTTTTAAACTTATCTGGAAGCTATCGGGCAGAGAACGATTGTTTAAACAATCGCTGCTTCCTATTTTATCTTATGCTGCTATAATGCCCATTATAATAAGCTATACCTCAGGTAATTTTTCAAGCATTGAAAAAAAATACCTGCCCTTTCTTTATTTCACAATAATGAGCAGCAGCCTTTTACCTTCAATCTTATCGATAGGAAATAACAAGAATTCAGATTGGCTTTTTAAGATACTACCCTATGTCCTACCACATAACATTTTTAAAGCAAGTCTTAAAGCTACACTTGCAAAATTTTTTGTGCCTGTTTTTATATTGGTATCCATTCCCCTATTCTATTTTCAGGGAGCAAGCGCAATTCTAGATTTAACATGTATCTTTTTATTTAATTTAATGATAGCCTCATTTACTCTTTATTACCAAGCTCCTCATTTTGCTTTTAGCCAAGAAAAAGCAGCTACACAAGGTGGAAAAACAGGATTAAAAATGTTCTTGATCATTCTAATAGCTCTACCCCTTGGCTTTTTACATTCATTTTTGCACAATCAAAATATATTTCTGGTATTGATACCTACAGTAGTTTACGGAACACTTCTCTATTTTATGAATAAGCACTGGCTTAAAAAGCGCTACAATTGGAAGTATATAAATTTGACTAATAATCAGTTTTAAAAAAATAGAAGTTTATCTTTGCGCCATAAATTGAAAAAAATGAGCGGAAAATTATACCTGATCCCAACAACTTTGGGCGATGAAAATCCATATAATGTATTGCATGCCGATATTAAACCATTGGTGAATACAATTAAGTATTATTTTGCTGAGAACGAACGTTCGGCAAGACGTTTTCTTAAGAAGATTGATCAATCTATTAACATCGATGAAATTGAATTCTTCGAGATAAACAAGCGAACTCGTCATACCGACATGGTTGAATTTTTAGTTCATGCTTTGGATGGAAACGACATGGGAGTTATTTCAGAAGCAGGCTGTCCTGGAGTAGCCGATCCTGGCGCCGATGCTGTTAGAGCTGCTCATCATAAAGGAATTGATGTTAAACCCCTGGTTGGACCTTCGTCTATACTACTTTCGTTAATGTCTTCAGGATTAAACGGGCAAAGTTTTACCTTTGTGGGCTACATTCCAATTAAAAATCCTTCGCGTGGTAAAACCATGTATTTTATGGAACAGCAAGCCACCAAACATGATCAAACTCAAATTTTCATTGAAACACCTTATCGGAACAATGGATTACTTGAAGAGTTGTGCAAAACCCTTAATTCAAATACTCGTTTGTGTGTTGCTTGTGATCTTACATTAGAAACAGAATTCATAAAAACAAAAACGATTGGGGAATGGAAGAAAAATTTACCTGACATTCACAAACGACCAGCAATATTTTTGATTGGACGATAAAATTAATTGAAAATGGAGAATGAATAATTGATAATTTTGAATTATTTATTCCTCCTTATTTTTAATACTGCTTTTGAATAATTTTCAACTCACAATAAGAAATTAGACCTTTCTTCAAAAAATAATTACTCCGACATTATTGTCATGGCTATTGAAATCCCGTCAATTATGGGCTTTATTCCAATGTTATTTTTTTAATCGGACACTAGTGTTTTGAATTATCAAAACCACACGACCAGGGCTAACCCTCTTTAAATTTATTTTATTGGTATTTGTCGTTCAAATTCTTGTTCTAACGACATGAATGTTTCTGTACGTGCAATCCCTTCTATTATCTGGAATTCATCGTCGATAATTTGCTTCAAGTGTTTATTAGTTTTAGTCATAATTTTAACAAATATTGCATATGAACCGGTAGTATAATGGCATTCAATAATTTCAGGAATTGTTTTTAACTGCTCAACTACTTGTTTATGAAAACTAGCTTTTTCTAAATGTATTCCCATGTATGCACAGGTATTGTATCCCAATTTTTCGGGACTAACAACAAATTCAGATCCTGTAACAATTCCCATATTTAACAAACGTTGAACACGTTGATGTATAGCTGCACCCGAAACACCACACTCACGAGCAACTTCCAAAAATGGAATTCGGGCATTCTTTGTAATAAGTTTAAGTATTTTTTGATCCAATTCATCAATATTAAGATGATGGTTCATTTTGCCTTCTGTCATAATTTTTTCTGTTAGCATGTTTGAAATCGTAAGTTAAATGTACAAAAAAACAACAAACAATAACCATGTAGTCTAATTTCGACAAATATTATTTCAAATTATAAGTTCAAACAGAAATGACCTCTCTTATAAAAACTAAAATTTGTATGTTTATTATATTCAGTTCAAGGATTTTTGTGCAGTTTAAATGAGAAAACTTAAAAATTGGCTATTTTGCATAAAAAAACAAGTATGGAATTTACAATTAACAATCAAGACGGAAATTATCAGAAGATTGAAAAATACAATCCAGATACAACAAATGAATTATCAATTCATTATAAAAAAATTTTAGAATTAGTTGGAGAAGATCCATCCAGAGAAGGATTAGAGAAAACCCCCTTAAGAGTTGCAAAAGCTATGCAATTTCTGCTACAAGGTTACGAAATGAATCCTAAAGAGATTCTTAAATCAGCCATGTTTAAAGAAAACTACCGCCAAATGGTTGTTGTAAAAGACATCGAATTATTCTCGATGTGCGAACATCATATGTTGCCCTTTATAGGAAAAGCACATGTGGCTTATATTCCCAATGGCTATATTACAGGACTTAGCAAAGTTGCTCGTGTTGTTGAAGCTTTTTCACGTAGGTTACAAGTACAAGAACGACTAACAACGCAAATAAAAGAGTGCATTCACGAAACCTTACATCCAATGGGAGTAGCTGTTGTAATTGAAGCTCAACACTTGTGCATGCAAATGCGTGGCGTTCAAAAGCAACACTCAGTTACAACTACATCAGACTTTACAGGAGCTTTTAATCGTGAAGCAACTCGTGAAGAATTTTTCAAAATCATTGGTACTACCTTGCATTAAGAATCACTAAAGCACTATGCATTGAAAATACATAGGTTTAAAAGATGAATGAAATTCATGAAAATATGGAGTTTAGAAACTAAAGTAACTGCAATAAATTGAAAATCACTGAAAGCAAGTTGCAGGGTTTTAACCAGTAACTAGATAATAAAATAGAACAAAATAAGAAGCAGCATCTACCAATAGAAACTGCTTCTTATTTGAATGGAATAGCCATTTATGAATTAAAATGATATAAGAAAATCACATCAGCATCGTAAGCCGATTTTTTACTGCCTTCAATTTCAAGTGCAACGTGTATTTGTGCTTTAATTGTACCTCGTAAATTAGCTACGGATACAACACTCGCCCTTAAACGAACAATACTATCGACCAAAACAGGCTGATTGAATTTCATTTTTTCTATCCCATAATTTACCATTAGTTTTAAGTTATTTACTTCAATAATTTGATCCCACAAATAAGGCAACAACGATAAAGTAAGGTAACCATGAGCAATCGTATTTTTAAATGGCGATTCCACTGCAGCTCTTTCAGGGTCGGTATGTATCCATTGATGATCGATTGTTGCTTTTGCAAACCTATTAATTTGCTCTTGTGTTATTTTATGATCGCCCGATACACCTATTTCATTTCCAACTAACTTTTCGAAGTCTTCGAAACATCCAATTTTAACCTTTGACATTAACTGTTCTTTTTGTTTAGCGCTACAAAAATGAAGTTTCTTTTTTACTATGAAACATTTTAGCACTATTTTTCAAAATAAACAAGCTTAACTTATTGTTGTTATTGAATAGAATTGTCTTTTTTGCCTACCTTGCATCGCAAACTTTATTATCATTTGAAATGAGCATTTTAATAAAAAACATACTTCTTGATCAGCAAATATTGGACATTTATATTGAAGGTAATTCAATAAAAAAAATAGGAAAGAACATTACTAATGCTGCCGACAAAATAATTGACGGAAAAAACAAAGCGGCTATTCCAGGCATGGTTAATGGTCATACTCACGCTGCAATGACTTTAATGAGGGGCTATGCCGACGACATGCATTTAATGCCTTGGCTAGAACAAAAAATATGGCCTCTTGAATCAAAACTTACTGAAGAGGATGTTTATTGGGGAACCAAATTGGCTTGTCTTGAAATGATAAAAACAGGAACCAGTTTGTTTTTTGATATGTACCACCATTTTCCTGCATCGTTAAAAGCAATTGAAGAAATGGGCTTAAGAGCTGTTTTAACTTCGGCATGTTTCGATTTTGACCAACCACAAATGGCCGAAGATTACAAACAAACCGTGATTAAGCAAATGAAATTAATGCAAGGGCATTCAAATAGGATACAATATGCATTAGGCCCTCATGCCATTTATACCGTTTCTACTGATCTTATCAAATGGGTGAATGATTTCTCAAAAGATAACGGTCTTAGAATTCAAACCCACTTATCGGAAACCCAAAGTGAAGTAGACAATTCAATTCAAAAGTATGGCAAACGCCCAGCAGAATACCTCGATTCCATTGGTTTTTTAACTTCAAACGTTAGCCTTGCACATTGTATTCATTTGAGCGATGACGATATAAAAAGGTTGGCCGATAATGGATGTCAAGTTATACACAACCCTGCCTCAAATATGAAATTAGCCTCGGGCAATAAATTCAGATTTAGTGATTTAAAAAACGCTGGAGTTCCAATTTGTATTGGAACAGATGGCACTGCTTCGGGTAATAATTTAGATATGTTCGAAGCCATGAAACTGGCATCACTAAATGGGAAAGTTGCATGGGAAGATCCCACCATTTGGAATGCAAACGAAACCTTCGAAGCCGCTACTGAAATTGCTGAAACATTAACCGGCTTTAAAACTGGTAAGATTAAAGAAGGATACTTGGCAGATATCTCATTGGTTAATTTGAACGTTCCGGAAATGGTCCCAAACTTTAATCTAATTTCAAATTTGGTGTACTCGGCAAATGGGAATGTTGTTGACACCTTAATTTGTGACGGAAAGCTCTTAATGGAAAACCGAAAAGTTGAAGAGGAAGAAACGATTTTATTCAATGCAAATAAAACTGCTTACAACGTAGTTAGTAGACTTAAGGAAGCTTAGTAAGCGGAAGAGTAAAGTGAAAAGTACTGCCAATTTTTTCTTCTGATTCAACCCAAATTTTTCCACCTAGCATTTTGCAATAGGCACCTACTATCGATAATCCAAGACCCGATCCTTCGAATGAGCGCGTATAAGGATGATCGGCCTGAACAAATCGGTCAAAGATTACATCGAGTTTCTCTGCCGGAATTCCTGAACCACTATCCTTAACATAAAATTTCAATTCAGTTTCATTTTTATCACAACCTACTTCAATGCACCCATTTAAAGTGAATTTCAGGGCATTGTTAAGAAGGTTGGTCCAGATTGAGTCAAAGTTATCGCTGTCCGGAATTATTGGAAAGCTTAGATCATTACACGGTTTTACAAAGTATAATTCAAGCCCTTTTTTTAATGCTTCGGGTTTAAATAGAGCTATTATATAATCCATGAACTCTACCAAATCAAGTTCGATTAAACGGATAGGTATTTCGCCAGATTCAATTTTTGAAATTTCAATTATCTCATTTATTGTTTCTAATAAACGTTCACTACTCATTTTCACAATACAAATTAACTCACCTTTTTGTTCTACAGGCATATCAGCATCTTGAAGTAGATCGATAAAGCCAATAATGCTATTCATCGGAGTTCTAATTTCGTGACTCATATTGGCAAGGAAAGCAGTTTTCAAATGATCAGATTCTTCAGCTTTTGATTTTGCAATTTGGAGTTCAGAAGTCCTTTCCTGAACTAAAAGTTCAAGTTGATTTTTATGAATTGAAAGTTCTTCATTTTGTGATTTTATTCTTACTTGACTATCATTCAGTTCATGATTTAAACTCTGTAATTCTTGTGTTCTATTAGAAATTTTAGTTTCCAATTCATGATTGTATTTATTCAATCGTGAAATTCTGTACCAGATTGCAAAAGCCAATGATAAAAATGAAAAGAATAGAATTAAAATTCTGAAAAGCAGCGTGCCCCACCAAGGTGGATGAATAATCAGGTTTAATACTTTTGGTTCACTATTCCAAACACCATCGTTATTCGAGGCAATAACCATTAATTTGTATTCACCTGGCTGAATATTCGTATAAGTTATATCATGTGAACCTTCAGCCTCAATCCAGTCAGAATCATAACCTTTAAGCTTGTATTTAAATTGATTACTCTCACTATTCAAAAAATTAAGTGCAGCAAAGCCTACTGTAAAATCGGCATTATTGTAATTCAAATCTAGTTGATCGATAAAATTGATGTTTTTGTCGATTGGTACAAATTTGTAATTATTATTGGGTGTTGAATTCAAAATTTCGAAATGCGAAAAAACTATTTCAGGTTTAAGTAGGTTTAACCTGATACTATCGGGATGAAACAAAATGTATCCGTTTGATGTCCCAAAATACATTATTCCTTCACTGTTTTTATAAGTAGCACGCTTTTTAAAATCATTAGCAGGAAGTCCGTCGACAGTTGTAAAGTTCAAGAATTTTGGATTATCGGGTATTTCAACTGCATTGAAGAATTTTGATAACCCCATATTCGTACCCATCCAAAAATTCCCATGGTCGTCTTCCATAATTCCCTGAATAGTATTATCGGGTAAACCATCCCTTGAGGTATAGGATTTAAAAAAATGCGTTGAAGGATTATAATATTCTAAACCAGTATTGGTTGCAAGCCATAAATTTTTTTTACTATCCTCAAATATTGAAAGAATATTACCCTGAAAAATAGAATCATTTTCGGCATTATTGTGATAAATATGTTCAAAATTATCTTTTTCATAATTATACTTATCCAATAAATTGTATGTGGATATATACAATTCGCCATTACTTGTTTCGTATACATAATTTAGAAAGTCTCCAAAAATTGAAGTAGAATCAGAAGGAATATTTCTATAGCTAATAAATGAATCTGTTTGATAATTATATTTATTTAAACCGCCCCCGTTTGTTGTAACCCAAAAATTACCTCTTTTGTCCTCAAGCATGCTAAAAACATTTTCATTTGAAATTGAACCAGGCTTTCCATCGGGCATATGCCTCGTAAAAGAATCAGTTTTGTAATTGTATTTATTTAATCCTCCGGCCCAGTTTCCAAACCATAAATTTCCCCTTTTATCTTTATATATTTTGAATACTGGATTTGAAGCTAAACTTGTTGAATTATAAGGATCATAAGTGTAATGCTTCCACTTACCATCTTTTTTATTTAAACGATCAAGTCCACCTTCAGTTCCAACCCAAAAGAAATCATCTTCCTCGTAAAATGCATTCACAAGGTTATTATGGATTGAATTATCGGATCCATACATTTCTTCAACTATTTTAAACTGTTTTGAACGTTTACTATAAAAATTTAGCCCTTTACTAAATGTGCCTATCCATATGTCTTCAAAATTATCTTGATACAAACAAAATACAGAATTATCACTTAGTGATTTTGAATCGATAGGATCACTAAGATAGGATTCTACAACAAGTTTACCTTGATCTAATTCCTTAAGATTAATTCGTTCTACACCTCCACCTGCCCCATGACCAACCCACAATGTATTTTCGGCATCGGTAGCTAATGCAATAATTGTCCCATCAAGAATTTTTTTAAAAAATAGTTTGTCCTTATTCTCTTCTAATAAGTTCAACCCATTAAGTGCAGTTCCAAACCACATTCGCCCCAAATTATCTTCGGCTATACTTAATATATCGTTGCCTGAAATACAACGATCACTTTTATCATTCTTAAAAACGGTAAATGAATCGGTTTCCCTATTGTATAAACAAAGTCCATTATTGGTACCTACCCATAAGTTATTCTTTGAGTCATAAAATACTTTGTTTAAAGAATTACTTGAAATGCTATGTGAATCAGAATTAGAGTGGGTATATATTTTATCAAAACTTAAATCTGGTAATACTTTAATCAATCCGCGATTAGTTGCTATCCATAAGTTTTGTTGCTTATCGTATGTACAAGATAGAAATGGGAAATTCTCATCGATGATTGGAAAATATTTAAATTCATCGTTTGGATGATTATAGGTATACATTCCAATATCGGTACAAACCCATAAACTATTACTATCCTTTTTATCAATATGATTTATAGTTACATTCCCTTGCTGTAAAGAGTCGGCAGAAAATGGACGGAATACTGTGAAGTTTTGTCCATCGTAACGATTAAGACCACCAGAAGTTCCAAACCACATGTAACCATAATCGTCTTGATAAATGCACCGAACCCAATTATTTGAAAGTCCATCCTTGTTTGAAATACGTTTAAAATAAATATCATTAGACGCACCAAAACTG